>JAUXXY010000055.1 GCA_030684735.1 Bacteroidales bacterium
GCGATCGTAAAATTGCTGTGCTAGCCATATCCGGAGGATTATTTCACATGGTGAACCATGCCGTTTTCAAAGGATTATTATTTTTAAATGCCGGTGCGGTTGAATTCCGAACTGGTACGAGAAAATTACAGGAAATGGGTGGGTTATCAGAAAGCATGCCTATTACATCGGCTACTTCACTCAGTGCTTCAATGGCAATATCAGGAATTCCTCCATTCAATGGATTTTTCAGCAAGCTAATGATCATCGTGGCAGCAGTGCTGGCCGGTCAATACCTGCTGGCATTGATTGCGGTGATTGTAAGTATTATTACCCTGGCTTCGTTCATGAAGGTGCAGAAGTATGCATTTTACGGTTCTTCTATAAAAATGGCTGCCAAAAAAATTAAGGAAGTTCCGTTTTTTATGCTCTTTTCAATGATTGTACTGGCCGTACTGTGTCTGTTGCTTAGCCTTGTAGCCTTTCCAGGCATACGGGATATTGTATTAACCCCGGCAGTTGAAAGCCTGATTAATACCGGAAATTATTCGTTACCAATATTAGGATATTGAGATGAAAAAATTCGCCATCTTTATAATGCTGTTTTTGTTCTGGTTGCTGATCACATTCAGCCTCAAAGTTGAGAATTTGATTGTTGGCTGCGCAGCGGCCATACTGGCAACATTTATTTTTAATACCGACTTCCTGGAGGTAAAGAAACTCACCCAACCGAAACGCTATTTCTGGGGCCTGGTGTATATCATTTTTTTCTTATGGGAATGCATTAAAGCCAATTTCGACGTAGCATACCGTGTACTGCATCCCGATCTGCCCATACATCCGGGGATTGTCAAGATAAAACTGAATATCCACTCCGAAATGGCACGCACCATGTTGGCTAACTCTATCACTATGACACCTGGCACCATCACTGTGGATATTATTGACGATTTTATCTATATCCACTGGATCAATATTACAAGCAATGTCACAGATGACTATTCATACCAAATTTGTGGAAAATTTGAAAAATATATCGGGAGGATCTTTGAATGAACCTGTTACTTGAAATATTTCTTTATGCGCTGATTGCCATGTGCTTTATGTGCTTTTACAGGGTAGTACGTGGGCCTACAATTGCCGACCGTCTTGTAGGAATTGATATCCTGGGAATCCTGGTAGTGGGAATAACGGCTATAATCGCCTATAAAACCGCATTGAGTTATATACTCGATATCGGCATAGCCTGGATCATCCTCAGTTTTATAGGCACGTTAACATTGGCCAAATATTTAGGGAGGAACAAACTCAATGAATGAAACAATAAGCATCATATTGATTATCATCGGACTCATGTTCAATCTGTTTGGCTGTATAGGATTGATTCGTTTGCCGGATGTTTACAACCGGCTGCAATCAGCTACAAAGTGTGTAACCCTGGGAACATGGTGCATCCTTGCAGCCCTGCTGGTAAGGTATGGTTTTAACGAAATGGGAGTCAAGGCACTGATATCCATACCACTACTTTTCCTGGCATCCACAGTGGCTGCTCATTCTCTGGTTCGCGGTTCCTACCATTATGGAATTAAAATGTGGAACAAAAGTGTAAAAGATGAATATGGACCCGATGTTGAAAAAGAGAATAAACCTGTAATAAAAGTTGAACCATGAGATACCCAAAACTTAGGGAGTTGAAAGAAGCCGTGGTCTCACTTTTTACCCCGGCCTATACTACCCGTTTTCCGTATGAAGCCCATATTCCTTTTGAAAATTTCCGAGGCAAACCTGTTGTGAGTGAAGAACATTGCGTGGGTTGCCAAACCTGTGCCAATGTGTGCCCTCCCGGAGCAATAACTTACGATGACAACAAGGAGACTCACACACGCATAATCGTGCGCGATTATGGTAAATGTATTTTTTGCGGGCAATGCCAGGAGCATTGCATCACTAAAGAAGGGGTAATACTCTCCGATAAGATATTTGACCTTTCCACCTTCGACCGCAAATCACTGATCGAGACACAGGAAAGAGAACTTATTTTATGCAACTCATGCAGCGCCATCATTACAACACGCGACCATCTGCGATTCTTGTATTCAAAACTCGGGCCCAAGGCATTTTCATCGGTGCTCAATCTCAATATGCTCAATGAACACCTCAAACTGGCCGAACCTGAAACAACCCGGGTTGAAGTGATTGACGGCCTGAAGCGCAAAGACATGTTCAACATCTTATGCCCCAATTGTCTCAGGCAGGTGCTGGTGAAAGACCTTTTATGATGCTCGAGGGCTTACATGAAATTTTCAACGGCAAATACTCCCATATCCTCATCATCGGGATCGGCAACTACTTGCGCAGCGACGATGGTGCAGGCCCCCGCATTGTTGAGAAATTAACTTCAAGCGAAAAAGTACGCTTGCTCAATACCGAGACCAATATTGAGCGATATATCGAACCCATCCAAAACAGCCCTGCCGATGTACTCCTTTTTATTGACTGCGTTCATTTTGGCAAAGAGCCAGGCTACACTGAATTAATTCCTATTGAAACAATAACTGACCATACCTTTCACAGCCACAATATCTCCATGAATCGCATCAGGGAGTTTTTTACTGTACCAGCATTTGTATTGGGTATAGAGCCTGGTTCGCTAAAGGTGGGAGAAAAATTGACGACTGCAGTCAAGCAGAAAGTGGATGATATTATTCTACTGCTAAATGCTTTAATAGCCGTTCCTTAGTCTTGTAATCTAATATCTGAAGGATATATTACCTTCATCAGGTACAACCCCTCCGCCGGAACCGAAAACCCTGCTTGCCTGCGGTCGCCGCTCTCGATAATTCTTCTGAGTTCATCCAGTGTAATACGGCCCCTGCCCAGTTCTGTTAAAGTACCTACAATTGCCCTTACCATGTTGCGCAGAAAGCGGTCGGCGGTGATGGTAAATTTCAGTACCCCATCATTCTGTTCCCAGCCGGCATGCATGATGTAGCATTTATATGTTTTAACTTGGGTGTTTGATTTTGAGAAGCAGCCAAAGTCATCATATTCCTTAATGATGTCTGCACCCTGGTTCATCAAATCGAGATCCAGGGCCTGGCTATAAAACCACGCCCTGTTGAAGAGAAAAGGATCCTTACGCCGACAAATAAGGTACTCGTAGGTTCTGGAAATGGCGCTGTAACGGGCGTGCATATTGGGTTTAACTTCAAAAATTTCAAAAACCGCAATATCTTTGGGTAGAAAACCATTCAACTGAAAAACGAGTTGGTTACATCGTTCTACTTTTAGCATTTCATTGGAATCGAAATGCGTATAAAACTCTTTTGCATGCACGCCGGCATCGGTACGCCCGGCTCCAATGGCCATAATCGGCTGCTGCAGGATGGCTGTTAACTTCTCGTTTAGCACCTGTTGAATACTCAAACCGTTGAGCTGTAACTGCCAGCCATGATAATTGGTGCCATCAAAGGCTAGTCTAATAAAATAGCGTGGCATAGCGATGGGTATTTGGTATTCCTCAATTGTTTTAGAATTACGAAAGTAAAGATTTTTGCATTGATTATTGGCAAGGACCAAGTACAGGGTTCAATAAAGTTGTTCACCCATGACCAAACTCGCTATTACATGATCCTGATTCATATAAATTTGTTTCAAGCTTAAAAAGCACCATAGAAGCAAGTTATACCGTAATAAGGGCACTGCCTGCCCGTAGCTCATATTTAGATCAATTATAAATTACACCTTATCGTCGAAAAAGGAAACCTATTGTTAATTGAATAACAAATGAAATTTATACTTTTGCCGCCAATTGTTAGCACATAACAACAGAACACTATATGTATTTTATATTCAACAACTTACTAAACTAAGGAGGATCAATGTCAAAAATTGACTTATTGGTAAAAGGCCTGGTAGAGCAACATGGCAAAACGCGTAACAGCCTTATGCCTGTGCTACAGGGCTTGGTACAACAGGAAAGATTCCTTTCGGAAGAGGCCATGTTGGTTGTAGCACGCGAGTTGGACCTCGCAGCAGCAGAGGTTTATGGAACCGCATCGTTTTATACCTTTCTCGACACAGTGCCACGTGGCAAAAACATCGTCAGGGTGTGTAAAACCATCACCTGCCATATGAAAGGAAAGGAAGATATTGTCAACGCAATAGAAAACACGCTAAAAATCAGGACTGGCGAGACTACCCACGACAAGAAGTTCACTCTTCTAACCGCAAATTGTTTAGGATGGTGCCATAAAGGACCTGTTATGCTGGTAAATGATGAAATCTACCCGGATCTGACACCGCAAAAAGCCATTGAGATCATTGAAGAGTATGCAACATTAAACGGCCATTAATCTGGTTGCCAACACCTAAAGCTAATTGAAATGGAAAAGAAAGTTAAAAAAGTAGATATAATATTCGAAACGGCACTCGACACCTCCCCTTTGGATGTATTGGATAAAACTTTACAGCGTTCAGCGGATGACATCATTCTCGAACTTATTGATTCAGGTTTGAAAGGTCGTGGTGGTGCCGGTTTTCCTACAGGATTAAAATGGAAATTCACTAAAAATGAAGATTCCGATACTAAGTATGTAATATGTAATGCCGACGAAGGTGAACCCGGCACCTTTAAGGATCGCGAAATCCTTGACCGGGTACCTGAAAAGGTCTTTACGGGGATGACCATTTGTGGATATGTAATTGGAGCAAGGGAAGGGTACATCTACCTGCGTGGTGAATACAATTTCCTACTTAAAACGCTCAATGCAAAGCTCGACATATTTAACAAAGCCCTGAAAGACAGGAATATTGACTTTCAGATATTCGTTAAGTCGGGAAGTGGCGCATATGTGTGCGGTGAGGAAAGCGCCTTGTTTGAATCAATGCAAGGTTTCCGTGGAGAACCCAGAAACAAACCACCTTATCCTACCGTTGCAGGTTACAACTTTAAACCCACCGTAATCAACAATGTTGAAACCCTGGTTTATGTGGCCATGATCTGCAGGATCGGAGCCGAAAAATTCAAGGCACTAGGCACTACAGACTCGAGGGGATCAAAAGTCTTTTCGGTTTCTGGCGACACTCCTATTCCCGGAATTTACGAACTCGAACTGGGCATGCCGCTTAGTCGTTTCGTTGATGAATTCGGTGATGGAGATGCGAAAGCAGTACAGGTTGGAGGTGCTTCCGGTCATTGTGTTCCGAGGAAATTATTTGCCGATACCATTATCGGTTTTGAAGGCATCCCCACAGGAGGCTCTATGATGCTTTTCAATAGTTCGCGTTCGATGTACAATGTGTTGAAAGATTATCTTGAATTCTTTACCGAAGAATCGTGCGGCCAGTGTACACCCTGCCGCGTTGGTTGCCAACAGTTGCTCAAAGGCATTGAAGCTGTGAAACGTGGTGAACGCCCTCCCGCCTACCTTGATGAAATGAAGAAACTTACCGGCACCATGAGAATTGCAGCCAAATGCGGCCTGGGGCAATCGGTAGGCAACCCGTTCAACACTATCATAGATAATTTCAGGGAAGAAATCATTTACTAATCCCTTCACTAAAAAAATTACAACAATGAGTAAGTATCTCGTAAATTTAAAAATCAACAATATACCGGTATCTGTTGAAGAAGGTACCTCTATACTTGAAGCTGCAAAAAAACTGAATTTTAGTATTCCAACCCTTTGCAACCATCCCGACCTCACCGTTGCAGGAAACTGCCGTGTGTGCGTAGTTGAAGTAAAAGGCGCCAAACTGCTGGCAGCAGCTTGTGCCACTCCGGTTTCTGAAGGTATGGATGTCTCCACGAACAGCCAGAAAGTAAGAACCAGCCGCAAGCACATCATCGAATTATTATTGGCGGAACACAATTCCGATTGTACCAAATGTTTTAAAAACGGGCATTGCGAACTACAGGACCTATCGAGTGAATACCGGGTAGGCGACCATGTTTTTCTCGACCTGGTAAAACCTAAAGACAAGATTCAGGATATCAGTTCACCTTCTATTGTGAAGGATGACAGTAAATGTATCCGTTGCCAACGTTGCGTTCGCACCTGCACCGAGTTACAGTCTGTTTCTGCCCTGGCAGTAATAAATAAAGGCGATCAACAAAAGATTTCAACTTTTCTAAGTAAATCGTTACATGATGTAGTCTGCACCAATTGCGGACAATGTATCAACCGTTGCCCGACTGGCGCCCTTACCGAGCATAACTATATCGAAGAAGTGTGGAATGCACTGTATAACCCCAACAAATTTGTTGTGGTACAGACAGCTCCTGCTGTACGTGTTGCACTTGCCGAAGACCTTGGTTTCGAACCGGGGATGAGAGTGACCGGCAAACTTGTTTCAGTTCTGAAGAAAATTGGTTTCAATAAAGTGTTGGATACCAACTTCACGGCCGACCTTACGATAATTGAAGAAGGCACCGAATTGCTCAAACGATTGAAAAAAGCCCTTGTTGACAAGGATGAAAATGTAGCTTTACCCATGATGACATCCTGTTCACCGGGTTGGATTAAATTCCAGGAGCACTTGTTCCCCAGCCTGCTCAATAATTTATCAACCTGTAAATCGCCCCAGCAGATGTTTGGCGCCCTGGCAAAAACCTATTATGCTGATAAGATAAACGTAAAAGCGCAGGATATGGTGGTTGTTTCCATCATGCCATGCACAGCCAAGAAGTTTGAAGCAGGCCGTCCGGAAATGCGTGATAGTGGATACCAGGACGTTGACTATGTATTAACCACCCGAGAACTGGCGATGATGGTTAAACAGGCCGGTATTGACTTCCATAAGCTCGAAGACGAACAATATGATAGCATTCTCGGAGAATCCACTGGTGCTGCAGTGATATTTGGTGCCACTGGAGGTGTGATGGAAGCAGCCTTGCGCACCGTCTACGAAATAGTAACCGGTCGTGAGGTTCCCTTTACAAACCTCAATATCATTCCCGTGCGTGGTATGGAAGGTGTGAAGGAAGCAACCATCAAAATTAAGAACGTAAAACCCGAATGGAGTTTTCTCGAAGGTGTGAACCTTAATGTGGCGGTGGCTCATGGACTTGTAAATGCCAAACTATTGATGGAGAAGGTAAAATCCGGAGAGGCCAACTACCACTTCATTGAAATTATGGGTTGCCCTGGTGGCTGCTTAGGCGGGGGTGGACAACCGATCCCAACATCACCGGAGATCCGTAAAAAACGTGCTGAAGCAATCTATGCTGAAGACGCAAGCATGACACTTCGCAAATCGCATGAGAACCCCGAAGTTACCGAGATTTACAAAGAATTCCTGGGCGAAGCCAATAGCCATAAAGCCCACGATTTGCTTCATACACACTACAAGGTTCGTAAACGCTATTAATCAAGTATTTCTGTTGTAATAAAGCCGCCTGCTTGTTTTAGACGGCTTTTTTACTTTTTATTTTGGGCGAATAGCAACTCTGTGACTATAATGTGTTGTATCACAATAATTCAAATTAAAGTTGCCATGGCCACTTGTGGTATTGCCTCAGGGGCTAAAGAAGTGCTCGACGAGTTCAAGAAAAAGCTGAAAATAAAAGTGGGAGAAACCTCACCCGATGGCAAGTTCTCGCTCAGTTGCCTGCGTTGCGTAGGAGCCTGCGGGTTGGCACCTGTGGTGCTGATCGGCGAAAAGACTTATGGTCGTGTTTCGCCCGATGGCGTGAAGGATATCCTGAAGGAATATGAATAATTTAGCTTGAATTTTTCATTGATTTGGTTTAAAGACATTTAATACTATTTTTGTGCCTATGTGATTTTGCTCCCACACAATTGTTCACAGAGATAGAAAGCTCCCAACCTTTCGACTGGTACGATATTTGTGCTCTTGTACTGATTGTAAATGTGTTAAATATTCAAATTAACCGAGCGTTATGAATAGAAAAATACGGATGCCTTTAATTTTGTTGGCGCTGTGCCTGTTAACAGGATTTAGCGTAAACGACAAGTTTGAACCCGAAACGCAATATCAACCCCTTTTACTTTCAAGAACCGATTTGGCAGGAAGTGTCTTTTTTCAGCCGGCACGAGATTTTACAAATCCGGGAAAGATTTATCTCTACGGCGATACCATTTTTATTGTTGATCTCTATAAGGGCATACATGTTATTGACAACAGCACCCCTGCAACACCACGAAAAACAAGCTTTATCCATATTCCCGGGGTAATGGATTTAGCAGTAAAAAAATCGGTATTGTATGCCGATAATGCCGTTGACCTGGTAGCCATTAACCTAAAAGTTTACCCTCAAATTTCCATCCTCGACAGGGTTAGCGATGTATTTCCTGAGCCAACCCCTCCGGACTTGGATTATATTCCCGCGGTTTTCAGTTCGAACAAGCGCCCTAAAAACACCGTAATTGTGGGTTGGGTAAAATAGCCTCTATCAAATTTACAATGGCTTTATAACCATACGAAAAAACAACTATTCCTTATGTTTTCTCAAGCATAGAAACAATGAAAAAATTAACTGCAATCCTTATTTTGTCGGTTTTATTAATCGCATCCTGCTCTTTTGACAAAGAGACAGGAACATCAGAAACCGGCACCGGTGGTTCGATGGCGCGCTTTACAATCATAAACGATTACCTTTATACGGTTGATTTCGACAACCTTAATACCTTCAACATTGCCACACCAACTGATATTCAAAATATTGGCAGACAAAAGGTTGGCTTTGGAATAGAAACCATTTTCCCGATTAACAACACTCTGTTTTTAGGCGCACGCAACGGAATGTATATTTATAGCCTCCAAAACCCGGCTGCGCCCGTAAGGCAGAGTTTTACATCGCATTTCCTTAGTTACGACCCGGTAGTGGTGCAGGGGGAATATGCTTACGTTACACTCAGAAGCATGGGATGGAATAGGCCCAGTTCGCTCCAGATTTATGACGTAAGTAATTTAAGTAACCCCATCTTAGTCAAAATACACCCTATGTTAGACCCCAAAGGGCTTGGTATAGATGGCAACAGGCTTTTTATCTGCGACAATGTGCTGAAAGTCTATCAAATAAGTAACAACATTGATATTACACTCCTTGCAAGTTTCAATATCCAGGCCATTGATATTATTCCGAAAGGCGAAAGGCTCTACGTAGTAACTGCAAATGGATTTTATCAATATTCCTACGCTAACAACAACATTACATTCATAAGCCAAATTATCATGCCTTAAAAATAATTCTTTCTCTTATGAACCTGAAAACCACTCTTTCAAAGCTCTACATCGTATTATTAATAGTCGTCAACACTCCGGTAAATACCTATTGCCAGGTGGAGCAAACAAGCCTTGCCAAGCATAGTATGATAAGCTTTGTTCCTCAGTTTCTTATTAATAACGGAATAAGAATTGACTACGACAGGCGGTTAAATGAAAAACATTGGCTTCAACTGGCTCCTCAATTCTACCTTCGAGAACACTCCGTTACCCCCGACAATGATGTCACAAACAAGTTTAACCGTTTGGTGGGAGCCGGGTTGCATGTTTACCACCGTTTTTATCCCGGGGCAGGGCCCGGCCACAACGGTGTTTATATTAGCTATGGGCTTACTGGTCAGTATTTTGACATGCAATATGATGAAAAAATTCTAACCAATTCCGTCGAACGGTATTCAAGAATTACAAAGGCCGGTGCCGAAATCAATGTGGGCAGCACGGTAAAATTTTTCGATCTCTTCATTGTTGATTTTTTTACAGGGCTGGGATTCAAATATTCTTTTCTGAAAACTGATGCAGTAAAACCAAAACGATTTAATAATTTCTATACCGATTACGGATACACAGGCAACATCCTCAACTTGGGTGTTCGTATAGGACTTATGCCTTAATCGCTTGAGTTAATATCTGTTAATTGCTCTGTTGATTTAAATGATAAACCATTAGAAAATGAACTTAAAATTATTGGTAGTCCTTTTGCTTTTTTCAGGCATGAGCTGTTCCCTTCAGGCACAGGAGAAACAATACCGATTTATGGTAATGGGTGTTCCTCAGCAAATGTTTTTTCATGGCATTCGCATTGAATTGGATCTTGCACAGAAAAAAGAGCATCATTGGATAACCATCGCTCCACAGTTTTATTTTTCCAACCATGGCAGCAACGGCATACTTTCCAACAACAATTTCGAGAAGCTGTTTGGCGGTGGAATTGATATTTTCTCGCGCCACTACCTCTCGCGCAAAAAGTCTGCATCGGGCGCTTATCTGTCATGGGGTGGTGGGTATCGCTACCTGAATCTCAACACCACAGATTATCTCTGGAGCACATTTCAAGAAAATGGCCTGGTGTATTATCGCCGCCAACATACCAATTACGATGTACAAATACACTCACTTTCAGCCAGAGGTGTTGCCGGATGGCAGTTTTTTATTCAGGAGCAGATGGCCGTGGACGTTTACTTTGGCTTTGGATTAAGATTCTCAAGCCATCAGCGCCCACAAGGGTCTTTTGTCACATATAATAGCTCTGCTTTCGATTATGGTTATACAGGCACCTTAGTTGTAGGTGGGTTAAGGTTTGGCTTAGGTTGGTAATAATATATTCCGGTTTGGTATTTCCACAGGCTGTGTATCTGACCGCTCGCATACCAATAATAAACTGAAAGTCATAACCATACCGAAAAAGAATACAGTTTTTCTGGTTATGCACTCAAGGAATTCCTCAATTCATTCCATTGCTTTCTTCTTTCCCTGCGTGAGTATCACAACACCGGCAATTGTAATAATTCCACCAATCACCTGATACCATAACGGAAGGGAACCAAAATAAACCCATGCACCCAGCAAAACAAACAAGCCTGTAGTGCTTTGCAAAATGGAAGTGAAGGAGGCCTCGAGATAGACCAGGGCACTGTATTGACTGATTGAAGTGAGAAAAGGCCCCAAAAAGGAACCTGCCAGGATGATCAGAAAGGCCTGCTCAGAAACGATGATAGATTCATTGCGAACAATTAGCATGATGAGTGCAAACATCATCAAGAAAGATGCGCGGTTAAGGGCAAGAATAGTAGGACTCAAGCTCTTGACAATCCGTTTTGCAGTAGTAGTGCGTATGGCATAGAAACTTGCGGATAAAAGCATAAGCCCTGTTGCTCCCTGCAGCAGGGAAGAAAACGAGAACGATTGGTTATAGCCAATAACAAAGACCCCTGCAAAGGTTAACATTACGCCAACGGCCTCAAGTTTGTTAAACTTTTCCTTTAGCAACATCAATCCTATAATGGCTATAAATACATATTCCATGTTTCGGACAAACGAGGGCAAGGCCGGGTTGTTTGCCACATTGATTGACATGTAGAAAGAAGTGGTGGCTATGATCTCGATAAACCCAATGAACACTAATATCCGGATTGACTTTTTGTCAATGCGCTTATACGATGGAATTTCGTGTGGAGTTAATGAATAGAGCAGGTTCCATATAATACCAAAAAAAAACCACCAAACGCCAAACTGTGCCAGGCTCACCTCCTGCAAAGCTGCTTTACTGAATAAATACACCAGCGAGCCTGCCAATGTAGCCATGCCAGCATGATAGTATCCCCTTATTAGTGATTGTTTTTTCATAAAATTGTCTCTACAGCGCGGATTGCATTTTTCAATCGCTCCTCCCCTATCCCATTGATGACTACAAACGGGAAACCTCGAAGTCCAAGTTCGCTCTTATAGAGTGCAAACAGGTGCTCACGTATGTGGGGATGTTCGCGTAAGGGATCGTCTTGCCAGGGCATGTTAATATCGGTGAGCAAATAGATATCAACCTTTTGTTTATCAATATGTTTATCTATCCAGCCATGGCATTTACTATATTTCACTTCGCACCAGATCTTTGTAACAATCAGTTCCGTATCGAAAAAGACCAGTTTATCCGATTGGCCTGCAGCAGTGCACATTAGGGCATACTGTTTCCGCGCAATGTGCAAGATGTCAGCATAATGATAGGGGCGATTTAGGCTGTTGAGGTATTCGCGGGCATATTCCGGAACCCAGCTTGTACCGTAGTATCCGGCCAGCTGTTCAGCCAACTGCGATTTGCCGGTTGATTCGGGTCCGGTGATGGCAATGCGTTTCATGGGTTGGAGCCCTCACGAAACATGCGACGCCATTCATAGAAACCCATCATGGCTATGATAAGGAAAACAAAATACTGGAAGCTGGTAAAAACCAGCCCTTTGAGAAAATATAGTGGCACTGAAACAACATCACCAATGATCCAGTAAACCCAATTCTCAACTTTTTTGCGTGCCATCAGTAGCATGGCCACCAGAAATACGGCAGTCGTAAATGAATCAACATAAGGCACATAAGACCCAATATATTCTGTATCGTCTTTCTTGAATATCCAAATTAAGCCCAGGATTAGAAAGTAAGAAATAATAGTCGCTATGATTCCGATCCACTGATCTTTGCGGTTATTCCAGGTGATAGAAAGAACTTTTCTCGAATCATCTTTCCGGGTCCACATATACCATCCATACACGCTCATTAAGAAATAAAAGGAGTTTATGCCCATGTCGGCATAAAGTTTTGCATAAAAGCAAATATATACATATATCAATACAGATATGATACCAGTAGGATAGACCAGGATATTCGCTTTCTTTGCATACCACACACTCAGAAGTCCAAAGAAAACAGCAATGATCTCGATCCAGGTGGTTTCTATTATGTTCTGATAAAATGTTTCGAAGAAGCTGAGTAGAATCATATTTACGATGCTTAAAGCCGTGTAGCTAAATCGTAGGTTGTAGGTTTAAGGTTCGAGGTTCAAGGTTCAAGG
>JAUXXY010000057.1 GCA_030684735.1 Bacteroidales bacterium
ACCTGGCCCATTCCATCAGTGAAATGGTTTCGTGGTGGTCTTTTTCGGTTTCGGAGCAAAACCCAGTAATAACATCGGTGCTTATGCCACATCCGGGAATAATGTTTTTGATAGCATTAATGCGATCCATATACCAATGGCGGTCGTATTTGCGATTCATTAGTTTCAATATACGCGAACTACCCGATTGAACAGGCAAGTGGATGGATTTGCAGATGTTCTCGTGCTGAGCAATGACATGTAAAAGCTTATCGGACAAGTCCTTGGGGTGAGAGGTGGCAAACCTGATGCGCAATTGTGGATTAACCAACGCTGCTGCCGAAAGCAAGTCGGGAAAATCAATCACTGTATCGTTGTCTTTCCAATCATAGGAGTTTACATTTTGTCCCAACAGTGTCACTTCTCGATATCCTTGATCAAACAAACCGGAAGCTTCGTTTATAATGGTGTATGGGTCGCGGCTCCGCTCTTTTCCCCTGGTTGATGGCACAACACAATAAGCACAAAAATTTTCGCAACCCCGCATGACCGAAATGAAAGCGGTTACATTGTTGCCGCTCAACCTCACCGGGTTGATGTCGGCATAAGTTTCATCGGCCGATAGCAACACGTTAATGGCTTTTTGTCCCGATTCGGCTGCCTGCATCAATATTGGCAAGTCACGGTAGGCATCGGGGCCTACAATCATATCCACAAATTTTTCTTCTTCAAGCAATTGTGCTTTCAGCCTCTCGGCCATGCAACCCAACAACCCAATGATGAGTGCCGGATTTTTCTTCTTGAGGGGGCGAAATTGCTGAAGACGGTTGCGTATGCGCTGCTCTGCATTGGCGCGGATAGAACATGTGTTCAAAAAAATAATGTCGGCTTCGCGAAAATTGCTTGTTGTATCGAAATGATGGTTTGTCATTATAGAGCCGACAATCTCACTATCCGAAAAATTCATCTGGCATCCATATGTTTCGATGTAGAGTTTTTTTTTGCGTTCTGCCATTCTTTACAATATGCTCAATTCACACATGTAATAAAAATAAGTATTTATATGCTTGTTGCGATTTGCAAAATTAGCATAAAATCAACATTCTGCAGCCTTAAGTGTTATCAGAAAACATAATGATTTGAATAAAACGCAAGAAATGCGTTACTTTGCGCCCGTTTTTCAGAAACTTATTTATTGAAGAATTAAATCATGGCGAAAAACCTGGTAATTGTTGAGTCGCCTGCCAAAGCCAAAACAATCGAAAAATTTCTTGGAAGTAACTTCAAGGTTGAATCTTGTTATGGCCACGTCAGGGATCTCTCCAAAACCCATTTGGGCATTGATACCAACAAGGGCTTTATTCCGGCATATGAAATTTCGGCCGACAAGAAAAAGTTAATAAATGACTTAAAAAAGATTGCTCAAAGCGCTGAATTTGTTTGGCTTGCTACTGACGAGGATCGCGAAGGAGAAGCCATATCATGGCATTTGGCCGAAGTGTTGAACTTGGATGAGCATAAAACTAAAAGGATTGTATTCCATGAAATTACCAAGCAAGCCATCCTGAATGCCATCGAAAATCCACGCAGTATTGATAAGAACCTTGTGGATGCACAGCAGGCGCGTCGTGTGCTCGACCGCCTGGTGGGTTATGAAATATCGCCGGTTTTGTGGAAAAAGATTAAACCGGCTCTCTCGGCAGGTCGCGTTCAGTCGGTAGCAGTAAGATTAATTGCTGAGCGCGAAGAAGAAATCAGGAGCTTCAATAGCAACGCTTATTATAAGATAGGAGCCATTCTTGAGGTAAGGCAACAAAATGAAAAAGCGCTACTGAATGCCGAATTGCCTTCGCGTTTAAATACACTGGGTGAAGCAAAGGCTTTTCTTCAAATTTGCATTGGGGCAGATTTTTATGTGGCTGACATTGAGACAAAACCCAGCAAAAAATCACCGGCACCACCATTCACAACCTCTACGTTGCAGCAAGAAGCCAGTCGCAAACTTGGCTTTTCTGTGGCAAAGACCATGCTGGTGGCTCAACAACTCTACGAATCGGGAAAAATCACTTATATGAGAACAGATTCGGTGAATCTCAGTAACATGGCACTTGCTCAGACGAGAGATGAAATTGAAAAACTATTCGGAAAGGAATATGCACAAACCCGTAAGTATGCTACAAAAACAAAAGGAGCACAGGAGGCTCACGAAGCCATTCGCCCCACATACCTGAATCAACGTGAAGCCGCGGGCGATATATCGCAGAAGAAACTCTACGATTTGATTTGGAAACGCACCATTGCATCGCAAATGAGTGATGCACTGTTCGAGAGAACCAATGTGACGATTGATATTTCGACCACACCCGAAAAACTTATTGCAAAAGGCGAGATCGTTAAATTTGATGGATTTTTGAAGGTTTATTACGAATCAACCGATGACGAAAATTCAGATGATCAGGCAAATGTGATTCCACCGCTGCACATAGGCGAACCACTCTGGCTTATTGAAATGGATGCAATCCAGCGTTTCACACAGCAGCCATTTAGATATACCGAGGCAAGCCTTGTAAAAAAACTCGAAGAGCTCGGCATTGGCCGACCCTCTACATATGCACCCACCATTTCGACCATTCAAAAACGCGAATATGTGGTGAAGGAAGACCGATCAGGTTCTGAGCGCTCATATAAGATACTGGTGTTGAAAAACCATACCATCAGCGAAAGCACCCAATCAGAAAAAGTGGGGTATGAAAAAAACAAACTCTTCCCAACGGATATTGGAATAATTGTAAACCAATTTCTTGTGAAAAATTTTACAAACATCCTCGATTATAATTTCACCGCCAATGTGGAAAAGGAGTTTGATGAAATAGCACAGGGACACAAGGTTTGGAACGAGATGATCAAGGAGTTTTATTCGCCATTTAAAAAACAAGTTAGCCACGTCCTTGAAAAATCAGAAAGAGTAAAAGGAGAAAAGCTCCTTGGGGTTGACCCATCAACAAGCAACAATGTGTATGTGAAACTTGGAAGGTTTGGCGCAGTAGTGCAGCTTGGCGAGAGCGATGAGGTTGAAAAGCCGCAATTTGCAGGGTTAAAAAAAGGCCAAAGCATTGAAACCATAACGCTTACCGATGCACTTGAGCTGTTTAGGCTCCCTCGCAACGCGGGAGTACACGAAGAACTACAAATGACTGTTGGTGTTGGGCGTTTCGGCCCCTACGTAAAGCATGGCCCTGCATTCTATTCCCTTGCCAAAACCGACGACCCTTACACTATTGACGAGGAGAGATGCATTGTCCTTATTGAAGAAAAACGGAAAAAAGAAGCGGAAAAATTAATTCGTACCTATGACAGCCGCGACGATGTAAGGGTTCTTAAAGGACGCTGGGGGCCATACATCGCCATTGGAAAAAATAATTACAAAATTCCGAAAGGAACCGACCCATCTTCGCTGGCACTCGAAGAGTGCTTGAGAATTGCAGAGGCAACACCTGTCAAAAAATCCAGCAGGGGCAAAACCTTCAAAAAATAATGGAAAACAATTATTTCCTACGGCCGGTAGATGTGTTTTTCGACCCCACAGCTCATCAACCTGGTAACTTGATTGGAAATCATATTACCGCCTTCACCACGCGCGATAATTTTCCCGACCTTGGCGAATGTGATATTGCCCTGATTGGCGTTCTGGAAGATCGCGGGTCGCTGAATAACCTGGGATGCGCAGCAGGATCAAACCGAATCAGAGAGTATTTTTACAAACTGCATACAGGTGCATTCAAACCTCGCATTGCCGACCTGGGAAATATTCATGCGGGCCATTCCATCTCCGATACCTACTTTGCGCTCGGTGAGGTTATGGTTGAGCTGTTACAGAAAAACATCATCCCTATAGTGTTAGGTGGCAGCCAGGAACTGACTTTTACCATCTACAATACTTATGCACGAGCAAAAAAAGTGATCAATATCGTTGCAGTTGACAGACAGTTTGATTTGGGGCCATCGGAAAATGATTTTCATTCTGAAAGCTACCTTAAAAAAATCATCCAACAGCAACCCAATTATCTGTTTAATTATACAAACATTGGCTATCAGACCTATTTTGTTGACCAGGAAGCCATAAAGCTCATGGATGTGATGTTCTTCGACATTTATCGTCTGGGAGCTATCCGTGCAACGCTGAACGAAGCCGAACCCCTTATCAGGAACGGTGATATGCTCACTTTTGACGTGTCGGCAATCAGGGCAAACGATGCCCCAGGACATACCGGAGCAACACCCAATGGTTTTACCAGTGAAGAAGCTTGCCAGTTAGCACGCTATGCCGGAATGGCCGACAAATTGACTACGTTTGGTTTGTTTGAATATAATCCATCCTACGATTCCCGTGGCCTCACAGCCCAACTCATTGCCCAAATGCTTTGGTATTTTGTTGAAGGTTTTTATCTGCGCCAGTATGAAGACCCCATCGCTCAACCCGACGATTTTATCAAATACATCGTTCCGGTTGAGGCATTTGAAGATGGACTGATCTTTTTCCGAAGCAAACGCAGCGATCGCTGGTGGATGAATGTTGGCAGCAATCGAAGCATCAAACCCGAATTCAGACGACACACCATCATTCCGTGCAGTGTGAAAGACTACAACATTGCCTGTGAAAATGAAATTCCAGATCGCTGGTTGAAGGCTTACCAAAAACTTATGTAACCGGCTGATAACAAGATGATTAATTCGTAAAGCCCGAAAAAATCAACCCATCCGGTTTGGATTTTCGGCAATAAATGACTTCCAGCTATTGTGAGATTTTGGCATTTGAGCATTAGTGTCCTTCTGAAAAACATGACACATAGCAACGGCCAGTCCATCAGTAGCATCGAAGCCCGATGACAGCAAGTTGATTTCAAGCAGGCGCGACAACATTGCAGCCACCTGGTCTTTCGACGCATTGCCTCGTCCGGTGATGGACTGCTTGATGCGCCGTGGCGAATATTCAAAAACCTCAAGACCGCGATACAAAGCCGCAGCAATGGCTACACCCTGCGCACGGCCAAGCTTTAGCATAGACTGCACATTTTTTCCAAAAAATGTTGACTCGATTGATAACTGTGTTGGCGAATGTAAATCAATAAGTTGCAGCGTGGTTTCAAAAATCCTCTTCAGCTTTGCATGCTGATCGGCGCTGCCGGCCATCTTCACAACATCCAGTGCAATTAGCCTAACCTTACCACCTTTGCAAGCAATCACCCCGTAGCCCATGATGTTTGTGCCGGGGTCTATTCCCAATATGATGCGCTCTTGGTCCACAATTGGCCCCATTGGTTTATGAAAGCAAAGGTAAGGAAATGGTATAATATTGTGATTTTGTTAGGGACTGGTTTCAATGGGTTCCATATGTATGGTGGCGATTATACCTGTTTCTTCGAGTATGTCTTTTTCGAAGACCGTAGCGATATGATGCGCCTGGCTCAGGGATATTTCGGGTGGTAGTTTAATGTGGCACGTCAATTCGGTGTGATCGCCATAGCGATGAATGTGCACATGGTGCAGGCTTACATCGCGGTTAATAGTCTTCAACGAAATCTGATGCAATTGCTCAAGTAGTTCATCATCAGGGGTTTCTCCAAAAAAGGCTGTAGCTGTATCTCTGATAATATCGTAGGCTACATAGAACAGGGCAAACGATACCGCCATTCCCAGCACTCCATCCATCCACCAGTATTGTGACCCTAAAAGGATACCTACCAGGATGATGACCGACGATATGGCGTCGCTGCGATGGTGCCAGGCATCAGCTTTTACGGCAGATATGCCTGTTCGTCGGTGAATCATAAAAGCGTACTGGGCAAGGCCTTCCTTCAACAACACCGAGAGGATAGTTGCAACAATGGCAAAGGTGCCGTATGCGGCCGGTTCATGATTACGGAGTTTTGATATCGAATCGGACAAGAAGCTAAATCCAACGACGGCCAATAATATACCAATGATAAGCGATGCAAGTGTTTCGGCGCGGCCATGCCCGAAAGGGTGGTCATTATCGGCAGGTTTCGACGAAAGTTTCATTCCCAGCAGCAGCACAATTGAGGTGAGCGAATCGCTCAAAGTGTGCCAGGCATCGGCTATCAGTGCTAATGATGCACTTACAATACCCGCCCACAATTTTAGAATAAACAAAAGTATATTTAGGATCAACGACACCCAGCCTTCTTTTTTTGCAAGGTAAATTTTGTGTTCCTTATCGGTGTTTTTCATTGGTTTTAAAATCTTTTGTACATTGCGTTCAGCAGGGCTTCGGCCAACAGTAGATCGGCCGGACGGGTGATTTTTATATTCTCGTGGCCTCCTTCGATCAGGGAAACAGATATGCCTATAGATTCAACCACTGTGGCATCGTCAGTAAACGAAGGATGATAGTTTTGCAAATAGGCTTTTTTTATTAGTGAAATATCAAAAACCTGTGGTGTTTGTATCAGCCGGAGTTCTTCCCTGACCATCGGTTTGTTTGTGTTCCCAATAACCTGCCTCACCGAATCGGACGGAACTACTGCGGGCAACACAGCCCTGCTGATCTTTGCCATTCGAATAGCTTCGGTGATGATTGCAGGCGAAACCAGGGGCCTCGCCCCATCATGAATGGCAACCAGCCCATCGCCTACGACCAGCGACAAACCACGTTTAACAGAATGAAAGCGTTCGGGCCCCCCATTGATTAAAGAATGAGGTATATCAAATTGATAATCAATGCATAGTTTTTTCCATACCGGAATATATTCTTCTGGAAGCACAACAATGAGCTGAATTCCGGGCACAGCCTTGTAAAATGTAGCGATGGGATGCATGAGCATAGGCCTGCCGGCAAGCAGTTGAAACTGTTTGGGTTGCAAAGTGCCGAAACGCCTACCCCCTCCGCCTGCGACGATGATGCCGAAAAGTTTCATGATACTGAACGCCTCTTGAAAACTGTAAAAATAGAAGATTATCGTGTATTAAACTGCAGCGACGATTTTTAATACCAGAAAAGGCTGCATGAACAGCCTTTGAAATGATAAGTTCCGGGTATTCCGGTAATCAGATTATTAGCATGGCATCGCCATAAGTAAGGAAATTATATTTTTCTTCAACAGCCACCCTGTAAGCATTCATTAAAAATTCGTATCCGGCAAAAGCAGTTGCCTGCATCATCATGGGCGATTGGGGCGAATGGAAATTCGTGACCATACTATTGGCAATATTGAAATTATAAGGGGGAAAAATGAATCTATTTGTCCAGCCCTTGTATGGTTTGAGCAAGCCACCAATAGTTACTGACGATTCGATGGCTTTTACTGTGGTGGTTCCCACAGCGCAAACACGCTTTTTGTTCTCTTTGGCTTTATTCACGATACGAGTGCATTCCTCGTCAATAATCATTTCTTCCGAGTCAGGTTTGTGTTTGGAGAGGTCTTCCACTTCAATCGCTCTGAAATTTCCAATGCCCACGTGTAGTGTAACCTCAGCAAAGCTAATACCTTTAAGCTCAAGACGTTTCATCAGCTCGCGGCTAAAATGAAAACCTGCGGTGGGCGCGGCTACAGCCCCTACATTTTTGGCAAAGATGGTTTGATAGCGGTCTCTGTCCTCTGGCACTATCTCGCGCATACGCTGAATTTCATCGGGTAATGGAGGGCGCCCCATTGCCTCAATGCTGCGGATAAAATCATCGTGAGATCCGTCGTATAAGAAACGGATTGTGCGGCCACGCGAGGTGGTGTTGTCAATCACTTCGGCAACCAGCGAGTCATCATTGCCAAAATAGAGCTTGTTGCCTATCCTGATTTTTCGGGCAGGATCAACCAGTACATCCCACAAACGAGACTCGGGATTCAGCTCGCGCAATAAGAAAACAGTGATTTTTGCGCCTGTTTTTTCTTTTTCCCCAGTGAGCAAGGCCGGAAAAACCTTGGTGTTGTTGAGAATCATTACATCGCCATCGTCAAAGTATTCAAGAATATCAGTAAACTGGCGATGCTGAATGGTTTGCGTCTTTCTATCCAATACCATCATTCTCGATTGATCCCTGTTTTGTGCCGGGTGTAGTGCAATAAGCTCGGCAGGCAAATGAAAACGGAATTGCGATAACTTCATAATCTGTTAATTATCAGTAGGGGTTCTTAAAAAGGGGTGCAAAGATAGTACATTATGAGCAGAGAATCAAGCACTTTGCTTTTAAAAGTATAAATAAATTTTATGATGGGATAAGCTCAAATTAATGACAACGAATTTTGTCATCTATGAACGTGGTAAGACTTGGATTTTTTCGATCATTTCTGGAAGGCCATAAGCATCTTTTAATTGATATGGGCCAATCTGTTCGCGACATAACGCAGCCAGGTGAGCACCTGTTTGCAGGGCAATGCCAAGGTCGCGGGCCAGCGAGCGAATGTAGGTGCCCTTACTACACACCACCCTAATATGTACATCGGGTGGCTCATAGCTAAGCAAATCCAAAGCATAGATGATTATTTCGCGCGGAGCTAATTCAACATCATCCTCATTGCGTGCATAAAGATACGCCCGCTTGCCCTTAATCTTTATGGCTGAGTAAAGCGGAGGAATTTGTTGCAGTTTGCCCGTTAGTGTTGACATGGCTTGCATGAGGTCGCTCGCGCTGATATGATCGAAAGGGTAAGACTTGTCAATCTCTGTTTCAAGGTCAAAAGATGGGGTGGTGGCTCCAAGGCGGATCACACCGCTGTAAGTTTTGTCGAGTTGTTGAAATTGATCTATTATCTTGGTTTTTCGGCCAGTACAAATAATCAACAAACCTGATGCCAGCGGATCGAGAGTGCCGGCATGCCCGATCTTGATTTTTTTAATACCAAGGTATTGTTTAAGCGCATAACGAATTTTATTGACCACATCAAACGAAGTCCATCCAACTGGCTTGTTTATGAAAAGTACCTCGCCTGCAACAAAATCAAAATCAGCGTGTTCTGTCACAATGTTTAGGTTGATTAAATATTGAAATACATGATATTAAAAGAAAGCTCCTAATGCAATGGCCAATGCTCCCACAACGACGCAGTAGATCGAAAACCAGGCGATGTTGCCTCTTTGAACCAGCCCGATCATCCATCTGCAAGCAATAAGTCCTGCCACAAAAGCCGCCACAAAACCTATAGCTAAAGGTAGAAAGTCAGCATTGTAAGCCGTAGGTTCTGAAGCCATGGCGGTGATTTTTATAAACGTGGCTCCAGCGATGGGCGGCAGCACCATGAGGAACGAAAACCGTATGGCTTTTTTGCGCTCAACGCCCAGCAGCAATGCTGTTGAAATGGTGGCCCCCGAACGCGAAATTCCCGGTAAAATGGCAATGGTTTGTGAGATGCCGATGATAATAGCGTACACAAAACCAAGCTCTTTGATGTTTTTAGGGCTAAGTCTGGTGGCCAGCAACAAAGCAGCCGTGATGAGCAACATGAAGCCCACCAACACAAGCCGGCCTTCGAAAAAGTGTTCGATATAATCTTCAAAAAGCAACCCAACAATGCCCACCGGAACCATCGAAACCACAATCAGGGTGAGGTACTTGGTTTCATTATTCCATTTGAACCTGAGCACCCCAGCTATTAATTCAGCAATGTCTTTGTAAAAAATCACAATTATGCTGAGCATGGTAGCGGCGTGCACAATCACCGAAAATATCAGGTTATCTTCGCTCTGAATCGAAAACAACACTTTGCCTATTTCGATATGCCCGCTGCTGCTGATTGGAAAAAATTCAGTGAGACCTTGCAACAACCCAAGAATGAGTGCTTCGAACCAGGTCATGAGGTTTTATCGGCAGGTTTTTTCATAATGGCATAAATCTCGATGCCATATCCGATCAGGATGAGGATAGGAGCAAGGGTAATGCGCCTGAAGTTGAACATGTCTTCGTTGAAAACGTTCGGATCGTCTGAACCTCCGCCCGTCATCAGGATGAACCCCAGTAAAATAAATACTAAGCCAACCAGGAGGATGATATAATTCGATTTATCAAATGCAAAATCAATCTTCGATTCCTCTTTTGGTTTTGCAGGGGACTGCGGTTTTTCTTTTACTTGCTTTTGCATAATGAGGCAATTATTATGTTAATAGATGCGATTTATTGGTAAAGATTATCCAGGCTTGCGCGCAGAAATTTACGTACAGAAAAATATGTTGAGATTAAGGCAATCAGTAAGCCAAAAACCATTACAGCAGCAGTGAGCAGCGCAAACATCCAGAAGTCCTGCAGCGCAACAAGTTCCGGAATCTCAAGGCGGGCAAAATAAAGAGTTCCTGCCAGCAATGCCAGTGCAAACACAGCGCCATAGAACCCATTTAGTATGCCGCGGAATAAAAATGGCCTGCGGATAAATCCTTCGGTAGCACCTACTAATTGCATACTGCGTATAAGAAAACGCTTACTGTAAATGGATAAACGAATGGTGTTGTTAATAAGGGCAATGGCAACAATCATCAATAAAAAGTTGAAAGCCAGTAATACGAGGCTGATTTTACGGATGTTTTCGTTTACCAGGTGAACCAAAGATTTTTGGTAAATGACTTCTTGTACGTTGTGGTTTGCAAGCAGTTTTTTTTCGATCACATGCATGCTATCCACATTGGACCAAGGAGCCTGCAACTTAACTTCAAAACTCGGCAGCAAGGGGTTATAACCTATAAAGGAAATAAATTCCTCTCCAAGGGCGTCCTGCAATTCCTTTGCAGCCTGTTCGCGGGTGATATATTCCACCCCTTTCACATAATCGGTTGCTACAAGGCTTTTTCGGAAAGCTGCGATGTCATTTTCCGATGCAGCTTCCTTTATGATGACCGACAAGGCAATGTTTTCGCGGATGAACACTGAAAGCTTATGGCCGTGTAGCATCACCAAGCCCAGTAGCCCCAACATAAACAGCACCAAGCTGATGCTTACGATGGTCGTGGCATATGACGAACGAAGCTTGCGCTTAGTAAATTTATCTTCGTTACTTGCCATAGATTCGTTTTGGGCCACGAAATTACAAAAAAGAACAAAGAGCAGACCCAAACAATTGATTTTGCGACGCAACCCTTCAAAGCAGTATGGATTCTCTTAAGCTTACAATACCGAGCGAAGCGTAAATTACCTAATTTCGCAGCTTGTTTTTAAAATCGTTCAGTCAATCGTTGAGCCGGAATTCAAATGCAGTTTTATGGATTACAACTTCAGGGAAATCGAAAAAAAGTGGCAACATTTCTGGAAAGAGAACCAAACTTACAAGGTGGATATCAACCACAGCAAGCCCAAGTTCTATGTGCTCGACATGTTTCCTTATCCCTCAGGAGCTGGCTTGCACGTAGGACACCCGCTGGGTTATATCGCTTCTGATATTTATGCCCGCTACAAACGCTTGAACGGATTCAACGTGCTTCATCCAATGGGTTTTGATGCCTACGGACTGCCGGCCGAGCAATATGCCATTCAAACCGGGCAACATCCGGCCATCACCACCGAAAACAACATTGCCCGCTATAAAGAACAGCTCGAAAAAATTGGTTTTTCGTACGATTGGAGCCGCGAAGTTCGCACCTGTGACCCAAGCTATTACAAATGGACCCAATGGACGTTTATCCAGCTCTTTAATTCATGGTATAACAAAAAAACCGATAAGGCCGAATCCATTGAACTGTTGGTGAAAGAATTTGAGCACCACGGAAATGCCGGTGTTCAGGCAGAATGCCCGGAGGTGGAAACATTCAATGCCGCCTGGTGGAAAAGCGTGAATGAAAAAAAACAGCAACAAGTGCTTATGCACTACCGGTTGGCTTACCTTTCAGAAACCCTGGTAAACTGGTGTCCCGAGCTGGGAACGGTGTTGGCCAACGACGAGGTAAGCAACGGTTTTTCGGTGCGTGGCGGCCACATGGTTGAGCGGAAAATGATGCGTCAGTGGTTTTTGCGCATCACTGCCTATGCACAACGCCTGCTCGAAGGATTGGATGGCATTGACTGGTCCGACTCGCTGAAAGAAATTCAACGCAACTGGATCGGACGCTCCGAAGGGGCAGAGGTGAAATTTCCAATCGCTACATCCAACGGCGAATTGCTTGATATTGAAATATTTACAACACGGCCAGATACCATTTTCGGAGCCACCTATATGGTGCTGGCGCCCGAACATAACCTGGTAGCCAAGATCACTACCACTGCTCAGAAAGCCGATGTTGAAAATTACGTGCATTGGGCTGTGAACCGAAGCGAGCGCGAACGCATTTCAGAAGTAAAAAAGATAAGCGGTGTATTCACCGGGGCTTATGCAACCAATCCCCTGAATAATGCAAAAATTCCTGTATGGATTGCCGATTATGTGCTCATGGGCTACGGAACAGGAGCCATCATGGCCGTTCCGGGCCACGATAGCCGCGATTTCGCTTTTGCCCGCCATTTCAACCTTCCCATTGTGCAGGTGGTGTGCCGCTTGGGCGAGGAACCTACCGACCCGGCAACCTGGCAGGAATCGTACGACTCGAAAGAAGGCGTTATGATCAACTCCGGTTTCATCACCGGTATGGACGTAAAAAATGGAATTGGCGAAACCATTAAACATATTGAATCCGTTGACCTGGGGCGTGGCACTGTGAACTACCGCCTGCGCGATGCCATTTTCAGCCGCCAGCGATACTGGGGCGAACCTTTCCCGGTGTTTTATAAGGACGATATGCCCTATATGCTCCCCGAAAGCGACCTGCCACTCGAATTGCCCGAAGTAGATGTTTACCTGCCCACCGACACCGGCGAACCACCCTTGGCTCGTGCAAAAAACTGGAAAACCAAAGAAGGATATCCGTTGGAAACCAATACCATGCCCGGTTTTGCCGGATCGAGCGCTTATTATCTCCGATACATGGATCCTTTGAACAAAGAGGAATACTTCTCAAAAGAAGTAAATGACTACTGGCAAAACGTTGACCTATACATAGGAGGTTCCGAGCATGCCAGCGGTCACCTGATCTATGCCCGTTTCTGGAACAAGTTCCTATATGACCTTGGTCTGGTATGTAAGGATGAGCCTTTCCAGAAACTGATCAACCAGGGAATGATTCAGGGAAGATCAAACTTTGTGTATCGCGTTAAAGGATCAAACACATTTGTTTCGCATGGCCTGAAAGACGATTATGACACCTCGCCGATCAATGTAGATGTGAACATTGTTGAAAATGATGTACTCAACAGGGACGAATTCCTGAAGTGGAGGCCCGATTTGGGCGATGCTGAATTCATCCTTGAAGACGGGAAATATATCTGTGGATGGGAGATAGAGAAAATGTCCAAATCGTTGCACAACGTGGTGAGCCCTGATAGCCTTATCGAAAAATACGGTGCCGACACCTTGCGCCTTTACGAGATGTTTCTCGGCCCGCTTGAGCAATCCAAGCCCTGGGATACCAACGGCATAGAAGGCGTGTTTCGGTTTATCCGCAAATTCTGGCGCTTGTTTCATGACCAAAACAATGATTTTATCGTGAGCCATCAAGAGCCGAGCCAGGACGAGTTAAAAGTGTTGCACCGTACCATTAAAAAGGTAAGAGATGATATAGAACGCTTCAGCTTCAACACTGCTGTGAGCACGTTTATGATCTGCACCAACGAACTTGGAGAACTGAAATGTAATAATAAAGCCATATTGCAGGACCTGGTGATTCTTATTTCGCCTTACGCCCCCCACTTGGCCGAAGAGTTGTGGCACCTACTCGGCAACAACGGCACTGTATGTGATGTGGTTTTTCCGGTTCACAACGAAGAATACCTTGTTGAAAACACCTTTGAATACCCTGTGTCGTTTAACGGAAAACTCAGATTTAAGCTCGTATTGCCACTCAGTTTGCCGGTGAAAGAAATAGAACAAGCGGTTCTGGCTGCAAAGGAATCAGAGAAATGGCTTGCCGGCAATCCACCCCGGAAGATTATCGTGGTTCCGAATAAGATCATCAATGTGGTGATTTAGAGAAATATTCAGGTAGGCCACAAACACCAGAAATAATAAAAAGGGTGTTTTCACTTCATGTTTATTGCCAAAAATACAGAGGGTTGTATTTATGCAAATTGCAGAGTGTTGTTTTCTGTAAGGCACTGAAATACAACAACAAAGATCAATTAATCCTCAAATCTCTTTGTGCGTATATTATGGCTAAAGAAGCCAAAGTGTTTAAAAAACAGAACCAATTGGATTTAGTGATTTTGAAAAAGAGAAAGTGCTAACGAACAATTAGTTCTCACTTCAAAAGGCCAACTTCCACAAGCCATTTTTTCAACCCAGGTAAATGAGACAAGGGTACTTCCTTGTCCAACTTTAATGCCTTTTCCCAAAAGGTTTTTGCTTCAGGTATTGAACCCTTAGCCAAATAAATGCTTCCTTTGAGCGCAAGTAAATCGGCATTTTCAATGATTTCCAGAGCCAGATCAATTTGCTGTATGGCTTTCTCATAATCTTTTCTATAAAAAGCCCGTTGTGCACTTACATAGTAATTTGTAATCTGGTTGGCTTTATGGGCATACTCATTAATTAATCGATCCCTGAATCCTTCAATTTCCTGGTTTGGCAAGGGAAAATGGCTCTCTACTGGTATTTGATCAACGGGTACAGGTTGGCGTTTTGCAGGTTCTGGCAACGTTTGAGAAACTGCAGAATTTGCGGCAAAGAGAAAAAGAAAGATTATCAATAACGAAGATAAAACAATAAAAAATTTATTGCTCATTTTTTCTTTCTTAAAACCAGTAACAGAACTATGGCAATTATGAGTATCACAACTGAAACCACAAGAATAAGTCCGGGTAAGCTATTGAATATCAGGCTATGTTTTTGTGTCGGCATTTCATTACTAGCCGTAAGTTCTAGTTCCTGTGCATTCGAAATTTGAGGTTTTGAGGGGAAAACTTGTGGAAGAATCTGAATTTTATCTCCACGTTGCGGTTCTATCTTAGCAACAGACTGAACCAATTGTTGCACAAACGCTATTTCTTGCGCGCTATACATAGTGTCAACATAAACAAGAATAACCAGACGCTGGAGTTGCAATTTTGAATAGAAAACACTGAAGCCGGATGAGCTTGGTTCGGTAAACATGTCGCGCCGGAGAAGATCCTCGGGAATAAATGGCATTCCGGGGAGATCAATGTCGAAAACCACCTGTGTGGCTGGATTAGGTTTTGAAACATTTGCTTTTATAGGCTCCAGCTCAACCCTCACATCCACCAAATAAGATTTGGGTACTAAGTATTGCGATAAGACAGAGTGCAGATATCTATCATATTTTTGCTCCAGTGCAGCCACTTGCAGCCCATAAGTACTCATTTCCTTAGTAAGCTTTCTAAGCAATGGTTGATGAAGTAGTTTAGCGTTTGTATCTTCAGAAGTGAGAGATGGTTTGCTTAGAGTGTCTTTCTCAATGTGCAATGGTGATAGTGGCAGAGTTATTCTTAAAACCTGTCCGCGATAGATAGTCTCAGTCGGCAGATTGTTCCACTTTTGCAGGTCGCTTACAGATACATCAAACTGCCGGGCAATACTATATAGAGTATTGCCGCGTGAAACAGTAAAGGTTGTATCTTTTTGAGCCCAGACAACAATACCTGAATTAAAAAAAACAAATGTAAAAAGAGCTACCCACAGGGCAGGGAAAGGATTGAATAATCGCAAGAATAAGATACTGATATGCTTCATCTATACACAGGAATAACGGGATTTTTACATCATATCAAAGATATAGCTATCCTTCAAAGGTGATCAAATATATTTATTAACAAATAGTCACCAAATTGATTTAATCACCTTTATATAAGAATATTGTCCGGTAAAAAATCGCTGATTGGTTTTGGGTCTTGTAGCTTGAAATCAAATACCCTTTCCTGACGACTCCTATTCGTGGATAATTACGCTGTCAAGTGCTTTGATATCGGGGCTTACCATTTCCGGAACAAGCTTCCTGGCACTTTCCCAGAAAGCGTTGGCTAAATCGGGATAGCCAAGAATGTAATATAAAGAGCCTTTCAAAGCCAACCCCTGGCCTGTAACAAATATGACTAATGATTGATTTACACGGGCCATGCTTAACGAATAGTTCTTGCTTATGAAAGCGTTTTGTGCATGTATGAACATACGCAATGCCTCATTTATCTTTTTTTCCATTACCTGCTGTAATTCAAAATCTGTTAAAGCAATCCCAGGTTTGCTTTCTTCCACAGTTTCCATAATTACAGGGATTGGTTCCTTAACCTTAAGAGGACTTAATTCAAAAATTAAACCATCAACGATATCTCCTATGCTTAGTGGTTCTATTTCAAATTCAATGCGTTCAGGCTCAGCTATCCAACCAAGGCGATTTAACTGGGCGGAATCAATTTTTGCATAATATTCGCCAGGAACCAATCCCAGGAAAGTTAATAGCCCATCCGCTTCAGACATTGTCCGGCTGATATACATATCATCGCTGGTATAGAAGTTAAGAATTATACGACCAAGGCCCCTCATCCCGCTTTCATCCCGAAGATAGACCCTGCCATTGACTTCGCCTACCGGAAGCACCGGTATGTTAATTTTCTTGAACTGGTTGGGATCAACATTTATACTGATCACTTTGTCTTTTATTCGCCAGGCAATATTTTCAAGACTTGTTTCATCCAATTCAAGAAGGTAGCTTGCATAAGGTTCCAGCTCCACCACCCGTATCAATGAGTCGTTTGCCCAGCGCAACATGCGCCCACCATTTATTCTTACATTCAATCCGCTGGCAATGGGCTCGTCCAGATCACGAGTGCCATTATGGTTCACATCAAGGAATGGGATAATTGTAAGCCCGCCCCGGCCAATTGATGAACGATTGTCGGCGTGAATGTAGTTATTTCCGCTGCCAAAGGCAATGCTCCCTCGCGCGCCTTGTGTTGTAGTCACACTTTCCTTGCTTACTCTTGCGCCGAGGTTGGTTTGGGCAACACTGAAATCCCACCTGAACGATAAGTCAACACTGCGATACGCCGCACGCAAATGCTCTTCATAAGACAACGAGAGATAACCCGAGCGCAGAATCCGTTTTTCGAGCTCGGCTTTATATGAAAGAATGTCCTTATTGCTTATGTCAAATTGTGCATGCGGGCGCAAGGTATATCCACGACCCAACCTGAACCCCAATGAAAGGTTGCTATATATATAAGGTGTTTTATCATCTATCCAACTGGCATAACCCGAAAGGTTGGCATTCACCGGCCCAAAGTACGTCGAGAAAGTCATGTCGGCGGTATTGTAGGTAAGCATCTCATAAATGTTTTGCCTGAACGAAAAGCGCGTAAAACCCTTTAGAAAAGCTAACTTCAAAGGAATAGCCAGGGTGGCCTTGCGCTCTTCAAGGTAATTGAACCGGATGGCTTGCTGTCCTTCAACATAGTTGGTATAGTCTAATTCAAGCATGAGGTTGGAGGGAAAACGATAACTCATCAACGCCTTGGAACGAACACCATGGGCATACTCCCCGCTGAGCAATAAATTCCTGAAGGGAGTAAGCGACGCTGTTAAAAATGGAATCTCGGTTCCGGTGGTAATGGATGAAAGGTACTCGATCCCTGCCCCCATACTAAGGAAACGGCTTACACCATAATTGACCTCGCCGCGTGAGTAAACAGATTGACTGCTATCCCGTACCATACCACCGGTGATGGTGTATTCGACTTCGCCTTTTGGCAGAAAATTGAAGGGAATATTAATGAATCGCTCCATGATACGTTCTTCACCGTAAGGGCCGTAAAATTTAAACATCACCTGAGATGTTCCGTAAACCAGCGGAACATTAAAACTATAAAATCCCGAAGCATCTGCTGTTTGGTAGTCAACAATCACATTGTTGATATACAGCTCCACAGTCCATCCCGGTTCCGTGAAATCAGTAATTGTGTATTCGCCGAAAGACCGGCGGTAAGTGGTGGGTGCATTGGTTACACTAACCCCGATCAAAGGATCGTAGATAGAAGCGATGGAAGACGGTGCAACCTTGCCGGCCCGCACCTGCCTGAGTAGTTTTGATTGATTGTTGGCCCAGCGCCATTGATAATGCTGGTTGCGCTCATTGAATCCATCGCGTGTGGAATGGTTTAAAAACAAATTGGCTTCGCCACCCAATAGCTCTGCGCCAACTCCCAAAGCAGCCCGTGTATCGGTGGTGCTATGGCTGATTTGCGTTGAGCTCAACGCCCAGTCAACCATACCGAAACGTAACAAATGGTAATTACGTCCAATGGCAGTGTCTGCCTTTACTACTCCCCGCAATCGCTCAATATTGCTGCGCATTTGTTGAAGGCGCAGCTCGCGTATGGCCGGCAATTCCAGGTCGGTTTTCAATTCAACCGAAAGGTTGCGGAAATTAAATGTGCAAAACAAACCAAAAACCCGCCCCAAAACCCCGGTAAACAAATAAAGACCGGTTTCTGTTTTCAGCAAATCATCTTCCTGTAAGGGGCTGATCGCGCCATCTATACGAATAGAGCGCGTATTGTAATCAATCACATAACGTCGTTTCTCATCAATTAAAAACCCCGTAGTAACGTCAAAATCAACTGAAGCCTCGGTGTTTATTTTCAGGAGTTGAAAAAGTTCAACCACAGGCAAATAGAGCCGGTTATTATTATAGGAATAGTAGGCATTGATCTCAAAAGCACCGATGCCCTGCACACGCATATAAACAAAAATCTCTTCATATTCGGGTTCCGCAGTCACTGCAAATGCACTGTAGCTATGCAAAATAAAAAATATACTCGCTATGAATGATCTTGTCATGGGTTTATAATAGAACTTCTCCCGCAGATTTCGCAGATAAACGCTGATTTTTATTTGCGCCAATCTGCTATGTCAGCGGGAAAATATATTATAGCTTATTCACTTTTCTGAAGATACTGGCTCCAATATCATTTGTATTAAAATTTACAAGGATTGCTAATTTCTTACCTGATAACTTAAGATACGTTAGCACTATCTTGTGATGAACTTCGGCCAACAGCTCTACAGATTTGACTTCAATTATAACCAGGTCATTAACTAACATATCAATTCTGAACCCAAGATCTAATTTTTCTTCTTCATAAACTACCGGCAAAGGTACTTCGGTTCTTACTGTCAATCCTGCTTTTTTTAGTTCATAAACAAGAGCAGCTACATAAACCGATTCAAGCAAACCAGGACCAAGAGTATTATACACTTTGAAAATTGCTCCTCTGATGATATAGGATAATTCGTTTTCGGTCATAATTGCGTAAACTTAACAACTTAAATACAGTTTCCCGCAGATTTCGCAGATTACCGCTGATTTTGTT
>JAUXXY010000073.1 GCA_030684735.1 Bacteroidales bacterium
TGTATTGTTTTTGATTTAAGAACAAGGATTAACGATTTATGATTTAAGAAGTGGTTGAAAATCAGTAATCTAAAATCGTTAATCCTTGTTCTTAAATATTGTATTTCCAAAATCACCAACATTACGGACAGACACTATTTAATCGGTGATGATCAGCTTGATTGCCTGGCGATGCTTATCGGTTTGCAGCACACAAAAATACATGCCGGCAAGCAGGTTGCCCCGATCAAACCTGATACGCTCAGTTCCTGCCATGGCGTGGCCGCCCCTTATTACAGCCACTTCGCGATACCAGGCATCATAGACCCGAAGGCTTACCCAACCATCTTCAGATAAAGTGTAGTGTAGCGTGGTTTGATCCTTAAAAGGGTTCGGAAAATTGGAGTGTAGGCTGGCAATTTGCCTATCCGGTATCCCAATAACACCCGTGTTTAACCCTATGCCATTTTGATGTATAAGCATGCCCACTGATACTTTGATCATCTCGGCAGTGTAATTCTTACTTGTACTGGAAACCAGGTCGTTCACGGTGTGATAGAAAGGCGTGAAGGTGTTTTCCTGAAGAAAAATAGCTGCATATCCATTCAGGTAAAAAGGATAACTGTCAGAATTTCCAATATACTGCGTACTGTCGGTCACCTCAAGGGTGGTATGTTGTTGGGCAATTTGGGTAGCAAGGTTGGTGACCCACTGAGAGTTTGGATATTTTTGAATCTTAAGCTTCCAAGTTAGCGGACCACCAACATCGTAGCTGATCATGTCGTTGTTGATCATACATTGTATCTGCATGTTTTGCTGTGCTGCCTTGTTTGCGTAGTGATAAGCACCATGCAAACCCAACTCTTCGGCTGCAAAAGCCATGAATCGGATGGTGAATTTTGGGGCATAACCATATTGTTTCATGATGCGTGCAACTTCAAGGGCAGCAGCCACCCCACTGGCATTGTCATCAGCGCCGGGAGCAAGCAAAAAAGGATTGCTTGGCGATTTCACATACGAGTCGTAATGTGCTCCCAGGATGTAGATTTTTTGAGGATCAAGGTAACCAGGGTAATTGCATACAACATTATATTGCCAGGTTTGGCAGTAAACATTGTTCCAGGTGCGGTTATATGGAAATGAGTCGAGAACGACATCTTCATATCCAAATGAGATAAATTTGTTTTTCAGCCAGGTAGCAATTTCCCGGCGATTGGGGGCCAGGCAAAAACGGGTTCCGAAATCCTGGAGTGATTGCATATAAGACTGGGCACTATCGGCATTGATCTTATCAATATATACTGCAATGGTCGAGTCGAGCGAACTATTATAAAAGGATTGCGGGCGTGCGTTAATCGTAAGCAGGGCAAAAAGTGTTAGTGTGATTAAATGTTTCATTTCTTTACAAGTAATTATTGATTAATGATTTAGGTTCTTTTCTACGATGTGAGAAAGCTCTTTAAGATCCATATTGCCCAAAGCCACTGGCCTGAGCTGCCCCATGATCCAATGAAAAGCCATGGCGGGGTTTAAAGATTTTTTGATCTGTTCAAATTTCTCTTGCAAAAACTGAATTCTTGCCAGGATATCTTCTCTGGCCTTAGGCTTGAAATTGATGCTAATAAGCACCGACTCAAACTCCATCTTTGGATACTCATACACTACAGGCAACATCTTTTTTGCAAGTTGGGGATTAATGCCATGATCTTTCAAGAACTTGAACAGTCCAAAAATGATTTTGTAATTAAAACCTGAAGCTGATTTGTAGTGCCCTTCGACGTATTTCATAGTGTGGCCGAGAAAGGTGGCAATGAACACCGGGTCAAGACCCAGTTCTCCCACGATTCGTTCGATCAGGGGAAAAAGATTCTTTTTTAAAATATAGGTGTATGTATCTTCAGGCACGCCCCAGCGCTGTAATTTTTTATAGCGGTCCCTCACATCGTCGGGCAGATTATGATGCAGGTTTTCAATATAGTCATCGTCGAGCGGGATAGGGGGCGAGTCGGTGTCGGGATACATACGGTCGGCACCTGGCAACACTCTTTCGAAAATGGTGGTACCATCTTCGAACGATTTCCGTGTTTCGCGCGGCACACCTTCAAACGCCATAAGGCAGCGCTCCTCGATGGTTTCGAGTGCGGTGGCAATGTCATCGTCTGGCCCCCAAAAGATGAGTTGCGCGTCCAGCTCTCCAACTTCAAACAATTCAGCAATGCGGTCGAATACAGCGATATCAAGTTGTGGTTCAAGCTCTTCAGTGTGAACCATATGAGGTTTCTCAATACAGGCAATCACTTGCAGACGCTCACTGATTTCATCAGCAAACATCTTTCCCGGCTGTGTGAAGTGCGATAGGATGCCATTGAAAAGTGGCAGATTCACTGCCACCACCTTGTGGCCATGGCTCTTGGCTTGTGCCAGGGGAGCGTAAGTAATGCCAAGATGTCGTGGGTTTATCTGCTGGTGCTCCATCTTCCACTTTGAGGGTTCAGCAAGGCGCTGCCTGAGGATTTCTCTGATATGCAACAACGCCCATTGCCTGAAGGCTTCGTTATGGGTGAGCTTCGGAATCCATTTGGAGTGGGCCACACCTTTTATTTCAACCCGTGTGCCGCCGCGGCAGCTCACGTTAACATCTTGCCGGCCGCTTCCCGTGCCTGTTCGAACCTTGCCAGTGCTACGATTCAGAAAACGGATATAGTTGCAGGCTTCCATCACCTCATCGGGGTTGGTCATATCGGGGTAAGTTACGGTTTCTATCAGGGGCATACCCAGGCGGTCGGTACGAAACACACGTAAATGACCCACATCACTTACTTCGCGACAACTATCTTCTTCGAGGCTGAGCTGCATTAATCTTATAGTTTTGTTTTCTAAAGGTATCTCTCCCTCTAAGCCAATGATGGCTGTGCGTTGAAAGCCGGTAGGTATGCTGCCGTCGAGGTATTGCTTACGAGTGATGTGCACTTCACCAACTATGTTGAGGCGACAGAGCAATGAAATTTCGATAGCTTTCGCGAGGGCTTGCTGGTTGATGCGGAACGGTGGAGTGTCGTCAATTTCATAAGTGCAGGCTGTAGGGCTTTTGATGCGGTAAATGATGGTTTTGCGGGTCTTAAATTCCATCAATGCCGTGCCATCGTATTCACCCAGCTCACTAAGGGTGGGTCGCATGTGACGGATGATCTCGGCATCAAAATCATCGGGTTTTTGATAGATACCGGCCGGGCAGTGGCAAAAGAGCTTTTCTTTGGTGTCGAGCTGCTGATGCACTTCGAGTCCCGACATGAAGCCAATGCGGTCATAATCGGACTGGGTGGCATCGCGGCGGTACACGTATCCGACGGCTTCGATGGTACGAAGGTAGTTAGCTTTCGGATCAAAAGTGCCTGGCATAGGTGGCAGTGGATTTTGGATGAGCCTCCAAAGTTAGGAATTATGCCCGATATGGATGGATTTGCACTATTTTTTCAAGATCAACAATCAAGAATCAACAATTAAGAATTATCAATCTACCCCCTCTTTCCCCAATTGCTCCTTTTGCTTTGCCATTACAATAAGATGAATTTAGCGTCTTGTCTCAGATTTTCGCCAACATAGGATGGTAATCACCACTTTTTCCGATTGGTATGGTATGGCGGATATTGTAAGCAGCGTTGATACTTGCGCGGGCGTCTTCGATGCCCAATCCCTTTCCGTTCAGTATTTCTTCATAGGCACGGGTGTGCAAGCCTGTGAAACCCTCGCTGAAACCGATCTCTTGGCCTTCGATGGTGATGCTTCTATAGGTTCGCTTACCGGCTTGCTTTGAGGAATCCGGTAAATCCTCCGCATCAACACTCAGGAACCACCGTACATTGGCTCTTTCGAGCCTCAGGAAACCCGCAGCGTTGTCGTGGGCGCTGTGGTGCACAATATTTTGCCTCACTTCGCCGAAGACCCACATCAGCATATCGAAAAAATGGATGCCGATATTGGTGACTAAGCCTCCCGACTTCTGCAAATTGCCCTTCCATGAAATGAAATACCAACGGCCACGACTAGTGATATAGGTGAGGTCAATATCAACTATCTTTCCGGGTGGACTTTGCTCAACTTGCTTTTTCAGCGCTACAATAGCAGGGTGGAGGCGCAATTGTAGTATTGTGTAGATGCTCTTTCCCGATTCTTTTTCAATCTCCTGCAATGCATCAAGGTTCCAGGGATTGATCACCAATGGCTTTTCGCAGATGGCATGGGCCTGGTTGCGAAGTGCCAGGCGGATATGGGCATCGTGAAGATAGTTAGGACTGCAAATACTCACATAGTCAATCTTGTTTTTACCTTCGCGACGAAGCTTGTCGAGGTGGCGGTCGAAACGCTCTGGTTCAGTAAAAAAGTCAGCATTGGGAGAAAAGCTGTCAATCGTACCCATTACATCAAAGCGGTCGAGTGCGCAAACTAGCTCATTTCCAGTTTCTTTGATAGCCTGCATGTGGCGCGGGGCAATAAAACCGGCTGAGCCAATGAGGGCAAATTTCTTTTTAGTGGTTGTGTTATTCATGTCATGTAAAATTCAAGTGCAATGTACAAATTCTTTTAAAGACACTAATAAAACCTTTTACTTTGCAAAATGATTCATTCTTCTGTCTTTTGTTGTCTTTGCGATAACATTTAATCTGAAACCATGAATATATACAAAAAACTTCTCGACAAAGAAACCAGTTTGTCAGTCATAGGATTAGGCTATGTGGGCTTACCTATTGCCCTTGAATTTGCTCGAAAAATGCGCGTCGTGGGTTTCGACATCCGCCCCGACCGCATCGAGATGATGAAAAACAACCAGGATCCAAGCGAAGAGCTTGGCAGTGAGGATTTCAAAGATACCGATATCATGTTCACTTCCAACAGCCTCGATCTAAAGAAAGCATCCTTCCACATTGTAGCGGTACCCACTCCCATCACCAGGCACAACATGCCTGATCTGAGGCCATTGCTGGCAGCCACACGCACTGTTGGCCAAGTTTTGAAAAAAGGTGATTATGTTGTTTATGAATCTACCGTTTATCCCGGCTGCACCGAAGAGGACTGCGTACCCATGCTCGAAGAATTATCCGGTTTGAAATACATCGAAGATTTCAAGGTGGGTTTCTCGCCCGAACGCATCAACCCAGGCGACAAAGAACATACCCTTACCAGTATCACCAAGGTGGTGTCGGGTTGTGATGACGAATCGCTCGACGTCATTGGCAGAATTTATGAACTGGTGGTGAAGGCAGGTGTACACAAAGCATCGTCTATTAAAGTAGCCGAAGCTGCCAAAATAATCGAAAACACACAACGAGATGTAAATATCGCATTCATGAATGAGCTCTCGATAATTTTCGGCCGCATGGGTATTAATACTTACGAAGTACTTGAAGCAGCGGGCACAAAGTGGAACTTCCTGCGATTCTCTCCAGGTCTTGTTGGCGGGCACTGCATCGGGATTGACCCTTATTACCTGGCTTTTAAGGCCCGCGAGTACCGATATCATCCGCAGATTATCAATGCCGGGCGCTTCATCAACGATAGTATGGGCTTTTACATAGCCAAGCAGGTGGTGAAAAAACTCATCGCCGCCAATAAGGCTGTTACCCAGTCGCGTGTGCTGGTGATGGGAATCACTTTCAAGGAAAATGTCAGTGACCTGAGAAATTCTCGTGTGCCCGACATAATAGGTGAGCTGATTTCCTTTGGTGTTGAAGTAGATGTTACTGATCCTTACGCAAGCCAAAATGAATTTCATCACGAATACAAACTTCCCCTGCTCGATAAAAATACACCCCTCACCCCAGGTCGTTATGATGCCGTTGTCGTGGCTGTGAGCCACAAACCATATATCGCACTTAAAGAAGAGTATTTCGCAAACCTGATGACACCCGAAGGAATCCTTTTCGACATCAAGGGGATATATCGCGGCAAGACAAAAGAATTAACATACTGGAGTTTGTAATAGTTTCGCCGTCTTTTCTGCCGCTCCGAAAGATCAAATCATTATCCAAACGGTCATGCCAAACTGGTACGCCATATACACCCGTTCGCGATACGAGAAAAAAGTTTTTAGCGAACTGACATCTAAAGGTGTTGAAGCCTACCTGCCCTTGATAAAGAATCTGAAGCAATGGAGCGATCGCAAGAAATGGGTTGAAGAACCGCTTATCCGCTCCTATGTTTTTGTGTACGTGGATAGACCGGATTATAATTTTGCCTTACAAGTGACAGGTGCCGTGAAATATGTGTTTTTCGAAGGCAAACCAGCCATCATCCCTGCCTGGCAGATCATGGCGCTGAAGACAGCCCTTGAAATAGGAAAAGACTTTGTAATTTCAGGCGAAGCTTTGGCTGCCGGTGATAGAGTATTGATTACCCGGGGCCCTTTCAGCAATATTCATGGTGAATTGGTGGAAATACAGGGCAGCCGTAAGGTAGTCATCAGGATTGACCATATCGGGTATTCGCTTCTTCTCACTATTGCACCGGGCCATCTAAGAAAAGTATAGAAAAGGTCAGGAATCTTGGCCTCACTAATGGTTGCAGACTTATTTGTGCTGTAACCTTCTATTATTCTTTCCGGTTGACAGGCGACAAATTGAATTTTTCGGGATGCCTGGCAGTGATGTTTCGATAAAAATCAGAAATCATAACCAAGTCTTGCTCGTAGCTCTCACTTGGCCAAAAGACTCTATGTACACCAGCAACCTTTTTGCCATAGTCGAGATAACCCATTACCACAGGTACTTGTGCCTGTCGTGCGATATACCAGAATCCCCGTTTCCAATTCCTGCGCAAGCTACGAGTGCCTTCGGGGGTGATGGTAATTACCATGATAGGATTTTTTCTAAAGATTTCCGCAACTTCGCTAACAACATTGTTACCGTGGGCACGGTCAACTGGAATTCCTCCCACTGCCTTAACTATGGGCCCCAATGGGAAGAAAAAGGCTTCTTTCTTGATCAGGAAAAACGCTTTTAACCTGAGCGACCACAAAGCTAACCTTCCGACGAGGAAATCCCAGTTACTCGTATGAGGAGCCATGATTAACACAAATTGCCGGTACTCGTGCGGAACATCATAAACGACTTTCCATCCGGCAAGCCACAGAATAAAGCGGGACAATAAAGCAATCATTTTTGTTGATCAATATTTGATTGAGGGCTTTGGGTTTTTAGAAATCTATGTCTAGGTTCAGTTGTTCTTTCATCTTAGCCAGTACCGGGTTTTTCTCAACCATTTTCCTGTATTTCTCGATGGGGGTGTATGGTATTTCATTCACCCTTGCTGATTCGACTATCGGGGTATGAAGGGTCAACCGGCTCACTTCGAGTTTTTTCTTCAGGTAATCAAGCAAGGTCATCTTATGGTCGTTGATTTCTTTTTGCTGGACCTTGCCGTTTACAGGGTATTCGATAATGCCGTTCACAGCATCGAGTATTTTTGGGATCGAACTGGTGAGTGTAGCATGAAGGTTAGGCGACACACCCGCAACGGATTGCGCGAAAGCAGTCCAGTGCTTTTCCAACCCAGGTTGTGTGATGAACATCACAATCTCCTCATTATCACCATTCTCCGTGTCACCTGTATCTGCTTCAAAAGGTAGTGTTTGTTTTTGTGGGCTTTCCGGTTCGATTTGTTTAATGGAAATGGTTCCAGGCATAAATGCTGGTAAAGGTGCAGTTTTTTTAACTGGCGGATCGGGCTTATGCTCAATGGGCTTGTCGGGCACAGGGGGTGTTGAAGTTGTGGCAAAAGGTAAAGGTGCAGGGGCAAAAGCAACCTGGGCTATGGGTACGATTCGTTTGGTTTCGATGCCCGTGGTGGAATGCAATAACCCTCCCATCTGAAGGATGGCCAGCTCAATGTGCAGCCGTTTATTGTTGCTCATGCGATAATCAATATCGGAACGGTTGGCAATTTCAATGGCTTTAAGCAGGAATACAGGTTGGCAACGTTTTGTTTGCATCTGGTACCGTTCCTTGAGCGATGCACCGGCTTCAAGCAGCCGGAGGGTAATAATATCCTGGCTCACAAGCAGACTGCGCAGGTGCTCTCCCATGCCAGTGATGAAATGCTGCCCATCGAACCCATTGGCAACGATCTCATCAAGAAGTAGTAAGGTGTCGGGCAGGCGGTTTTCGAGCAAGCAATCGGTGATGAGAAAATAATAATCGTAGTCGAGCACGTTGAGGTTGGCAATTACCTGGTGATAGGTGAGATGCCTGCCCCCAAAACTCACCAATTGGTCGAACATGGATAAGGCATCGCGCAGGGCGCCGTCGGCTTTTTGGGCAATGATATGAAGTGCTTCAGACTCAGCTTTAACACCCTCTTGATCAGCAACATAGTTAAGTTGATAGATAATGTCCTCAACACTGATGCGTTTGAAATCAAATATCTGGCAACGCGATAGAACAGTAGGAATAATTTTATGCTTTTCGGTGGTGGCCAGGATAAATTTGGCATAGGCCGGAGGCTCCTCAAGGGTCTTGAGAAAGGCATTGAATGCCGAAGCCGAAAGCATGTGCACTTCATCAATGATATAAACCTTGTATTTTCCAGCCTGTGGAGGAATCCTCACCTGGTCAACCAGACTGCGGATATCATCAACTGAGTTATTCGAAGCGGCATCCAACTCATAAATATTAAACGAAGCGGAAGTGTTGAACGACTTGCACGAAACACATTCATTGCAGGCTTCCCCTTCGGAGCTAATTTGCAGGCAATTGATGGTTTTTGCAAGAATACGGGCACATGTTGTTTTACCTACTCCGCGGGGTCCACAAAACAAGAATGCCTGTGCCAACTGGTTGTTGAGTATAGCATTTTTCAGCGTAGTGGTAATGGCAGGTTGCCCTACAACGCTCGAAAAAGTTGATGGGCGATATTTTCGTGCAGATACAATAAAATTTTCCATCGTTTCAATCTTTACCCAATAAAAACATACCTTAGTGCAAATATTACCACACTGGTTAATAACTCAGCAAATATACAACAAGCAAAAGAACCTGGCCTAACTCTGCAAATTAACGGTTTGCGTGTAGCTCCAGTTGCCGATTTCAAGGCACTAACCTGTCACACTTACACAAAAAATTATCAAATGAAGAAACGCTGAAAACTGCACTATATCGGCAATTGAAGCTACACGCTGTGTGTATTTTCCTCATCATCTTTCACAAGTGCATGGCCATCAATTATAGGTATGTGAGCATGTTTCTTAAACACTATCATTTCTGCAAGTAAGAAATTTACAACGCCTGATATAAGCAGAGCCGCAATATTACAGTAAATGACATCCCATCTAAAAAGTCTCTCGAAAAGAAGCAGAAAGCCCATCTTTATAACAAAACCCACAAGAGTGGAGATGTTATATGGCACGAGGCGGGTGAAAAAATCCCTCGCAACTTTCATGGGAATGTGCTTATTCCATACCCAGAAATAGGAGATGACATAATTGAAAAACATTGCAACTTCGAAAGAAATGGCCGGAGCCGCCAGATATTTTCCCGCATAGGAAAAGAAAACATACCTCGTGAGAACCCAGAGTACAAGGGTATCTCCAAGGGTACCTAGAAGCCTGCTTACAAAGAACTTAAAGAATCTGGATTGCATAGAAGTTCATTATAAATCATAAATCGCAAAGTATTTCCGGGCACTAGGAGCGGGGCGGATCTGTTTTTTCGTACTTTTTCTTTTCTGCAAAGAAATAATAAAAGTAGAGAATCATGAGCGCCAGCGCCACAACTAGAGCAAAAAGATCAAAAAACTTCAATGTTATTCCTTGAATAACTACCGGAGGGTTTTCCGATGGAAGAATGAAAAGCAGACTGTTGATGAGAATAATGACCAGGCGTAATTCAGTGGGTCCAAAGCCGCTGTAGGAAATTTTACAGGTCCCGTTAAGGTATGTATTAATATAGGTAAAAATGCATAATAAAAAATAACCAACCAGTACAAGCAGAGCAACAGAAAATGAGATGAATGGAGAAACTCCGGCGCCAATACAAATAATCAATGCAGTAATAGCATCCGTATTGTGATCAACGTAAAAACCATAAACGGGACGCTGTTTATTTCTGACGCGTGCAAGGTTACCGTCGAGGCTGTCGCCAAACCAGTTAACAATAAAACCAACAGAAGAAAGCCATATATACTCCTTTCCCAAATTCGAGAGTGCATAACCTCCACCTGCAATAAAAGCGCCTATAAGACCAATGCCGGTCAAATGGTCTGAATTTACAAATTTTGGAAGTCTTTTTGCTATCCATACCAACACTTTCTTTTCCATCTTACTCAAAATGGATATTTGTATTCTTACTGCATCTTTGTTATCCATATGTTATAGTTTTATAAAAAATTTCTGGCTATTACTAAAAACTATATTTCATTTTAAACATTAACATATTGTAGTCTTTCAGATTAGCGAACAGATTGTCCCCTTTACCATCAAAAATTACAGTTGATAAGGTTATTTCAG
>JAUXXY010000027.1 GCA_030684735.1 Bacteroidales bacterium
CCGGAACCAAGTGTTGGTGGCATACGGTGTCCGTCTTCCACCGGCTATGGACAAGCGCCCGCTCACCTGCGATGAGTTTGAGCGGATGACTCCTCAAACCATCGATGTGAGTGCCACCCCTGCCGATTATGAACTTCAGAAAAGCGAAGGTATTGTTGTTGAACAACTTATCCGCCCAACGGGTTTGCTGGATCCGGAAATTGAGGTCAGGCCAAGTCTAAATCAAATTGATGACCTGCTCGAAGAAATCAGGCTCAGGAACGAAAAAAAGGAGCGAACCCTGGTTACTACACTTACCAAACGTATGGCAGAGGAACTGACCAAATATCTTAACCGCTTGAGCATCAAGTGCATGTATATCCACAGCGATGTTGATACCTTGGAGCGTGTTGAGATACTCCGCGATTTAAGGCTTGGAAACATTGATGTGCTGGTGGGTGTAAACCTGCTTCGCGAGGGGCTCGACCTGCCTGAAGTGTCGCTGGTTGCCATTTTGGATGCCGACAAAGAAGGTTTTTTACGTTCCGAGAGGTCACTCACACAAACGGCCGGGCGTGCTGCCCGCAACCTTAATAGTAAAGTAATCATGTATGCCGATAAAATCACCGATTCAATGCGGCGCACCATTTGTGAAACCCTGCGTCGCAAGGAAAAGCAATTACGATATAACGCAGATAATAATATTACGCCCGCACAAATTGTAAAGAATGTTGACGCAATCATGGGGCAGACAGCGGTGGCCGGATCACGGAATAAACCTGCATTCTATGTTGAAAAAGGTGGTATTCAGGTAGCCGCCGATCCGGTGGTTAAATATATGAGTGCTGAGCAATTGCAAAAAGCCTTAAGCCAGTCGCGAAAGGAAATGGAAAAAGCAGTGAAAGCGCTTGATTTTGTCGAGGCCGCCCGCCTCCGAGACGAAATGTTCGGCTACCAGCACTTGCTCGATGAGCGAAAACGCCAATAGCCGAACACATTAAAAGTTAACCCATCTTGCAGCGATATTTACTAAAAACCTGTAAAAAGTGCCCCAAAGCGGTTGTTTTTGCCATTCTGTTGGCCGTATTATTTTGTAATTTACTGATAATCAATTGTTGTATTTTCGGAAAGGGCTTGTAGTGCCCTGCAATCTGTTGCTTATCTGTTAAATAGAAACGAACTTTGTTGCATGTATTTCAAAGCCACATTTCGCAATAATCCTAAGACCAATAAATCCGACTGGTATTATAGGTTGGTCGAAAGTTACCGTAATGCCCTTGACGAAGTAAGGCAACGGACTATGCTTTCAGTAGGCTTTTTAGATGATTTGAGCGGAGATCAAATTGATCAGGTTCAGCACGGAATAAACGACTGCCTGATAGGCCAGACCCGGCTCTTGAATGACAGCATGGTGAACAACTATGTGGATTGCCTCTATCAGCGTCTCATAAAAGAAAAGAAAATAGACCTTGTCACAAAAAGCTCCAATAAGGATTTTCAAACCATCGACCTGAACACAATAAAGAACAAAAAAATACGGGAAGTTGGAGCAGAATGGATTTCGTTGCAGGCAGCAAAGCAGATCAGGATCGACAGGTATTTAGAAAACCGTGCCTGGACACCTGAAGAAATATCGTTAGCCATGAGCCATATTGTTTCGCGGGCCATTTATCCAGCATCAGAACTGAAAACAGTTTTGTTTATGCAGGAAAACTCGTCAATATGCGAACTCACCGGGTATGATGCCAATCAACTCACCAAAGACCGTTTGTATCAAATCAGCAAAAAACTCTACGCTGAAAAAGAAGGTTTGGAAAAATATTTATCAAGTACAACCAACGAGTTGTTTGATTTGCATGACAACATCATTCTTTATGACCTGACCAACACTTATTTTGAAGGAGAGAAACGCAATAGTCGTTTGGCACGTTACGGCCGGAGTAAGGAAAAACGCAGCGATTGCCCATTGGTCGTTTTGGCAATGGTAGTCAATGTAGAGGGTTTTGTAAAATATTCGTCTATTTATCAAGGTAATATGTCGGATAGTAAAACCTTGTGTGATATGATAGACAGACTTAGATTGGCAACATCAAGCAGTAGTGCAAAAGCTACAGTGGTCATTGATGCAGGTATTGCAACAGAAGAAAATTTACAACTCATCCTGTCCAAAGGATATGATTATGTATGCGTAAGGCGTTCCAACCTAAAAAACTATAAACAAGTATCCGGCGGATCAATTGTAAGGGTTAGAGATAAAAAAAACAGAGAGATAGAATTAGAAAGAGTTCTATCGTCCACCAACGATATGGCGTATTACTTAAAAGTAACAAGCCCAGGTAAAGGGTTGAAAGAAAAGGCAATGAAGAGCCAATTTCAACAACGATTTGAAGATGGGTTGGAACGTATTGCACAAAGCCTATCAAAAAAATCAGGCATCAAGCGTTTTGATAAAGTTTGTGAACGTGTTGGGCGGTTAAAACAAAAATACCCATCAATCCATAGAATTTATCAAATTGATATAAAGAAAGACACCAACGAGATTTGCACCCATATCGTTTGGAAACAAAGCCCACACCTTGCCAAAGAAAAAGAAGAACGTTGTGGTGTTTATTTTCTTCGCACCAACCTGCAAGAAAATGGAGAAGAACTAACCTGGAAAATCTACAACTGCATACGCAACATCGAAAGTAGCTTTAGAATACTGAAAACAGACCTGGATTTACGTCCCATTTTTCACAAAAGCGATGAAGCCACACAAGCCCATTTGCATTTAGGACTGTTGGCATATTGGATTGTAAACACGCTTCGGCATCAGCTCAGACAACACGGTATAAAATCAGAGTGGCGTGAAGTTGTCAGGGTAATGAATACACAAAAATGTGTTACTACAACAATGCAAAATATTAGAAACCAATGGATTGTATTAAGGCGATGTTCAGAACCTGAAGAAAAAGCCCAACAAATCTATGATGCCTTACAATACAAATATGCACCATTTATCCGTAAAAAATTTGTAGTGCCCAAACAGGTTTTCAAAAATCAGGAAACTACGCAAAACAAGATAGTTATAAGAATTTAGCTGCAAGTTGGGTTAAGTAATTACTCAACAGCAGCAGTTGCAGTGGCAATCCTGCCTACTACCGCTGCTGTTGCTACTGTATTTATGACCGTTCAAAGTATAGTTCTTCAGCCCAGTTATTCTACACCCAACAATTCTACCTCAAATAAAAGGGTTGAATAAGCAGGCAGGTTTTCACCCATCGCGCGGCTTCCATAAGCAAGTTCGTAAGGAATAATCAGAAGTGCTTTGCCGCCCACATTCATCAGGGCAATGCCTTCGTCCCAACCACGTATTACCTGTCCCTGGCCAAGGGTGAATTCAAATGGAGTGCCACGGTCAACCGATGAGTCGAACTTGGTGCCGTTAAGAAGAGTTCCGGTATAATGCACATTCACTTTTTTGCCCGGTTCGGCCATGATTCCTGTGCCCTTTACCTTTTCAATATAATATAAACCATTTGCTGTAGGCGTAGCCTGTATGCCATTATCTTTCAGATATTTGGTAATGTTTTGCTTTTCGCTGACTTTTGCCTGGTCTTCTGCTTGTTTCATTTGCTGCTCTTTATTTTTTTGTTCTTTTTCGTATTCTTCCTTGGTTTTTATTTCGACTGCCTCAACCTCATAGATCATGGTCGAATAAGGAGGAACAAACTCACCGCGTCCCTCTTCGCCAAAAGCAAGCGCCGAAGGAATAATAAGGGTTGCTTTTTCGCCTTTACGCATCAGGGCCAATGCTTCTGTTAGGCCAGCATTATCGAACTGGGAGCCAATTTCTATTTCAAAAGGCTCTCCGCGATCGTATGATGAGAAAAGTTGCTTGCCATCAATCAGCGATATGACAAAATGGGTTTTCATCCTGTCGCCAGCAATGGCCTTACGACCCGATCCGGCAACGCGTTGGATGTAGTATAGTCCTGAGGTGAGAGGCTCAGTTTTTATTGATTTTTCTTGGAGATAGTTGTAAAGCAGTTCTGGTTCTTTCAATTTCAAGGCTTCCACTTGGGCTTTCTTTTCACGTTCAATTTCTTCCATTGATAATATTTCCAACACTTTAATATCAAAGTACATCATACTGCCCGGTTTTATATATTCCGGCAACTGTTCCATGCGCAATGTACGCATGAAGAATGAATCAGCACTGACAATGAATGTGGCACTATCGCCAACTTTAAGCATTGCAAGACCTTCATAAATATCCCCTGGATGGTCAGACACAAGCAATGGAAGTTTTGCAGGCTGGCCGCTCTGAGCAGTACTGAACAAAAGGCTGTCTTTTGTTCTGTATGCCATTTGGAGAGTCATCATGTCATTCGTATCGGCGGTTATACCATCTTTATTCTCGAAATGAAATTTGTAGTATAAACCGGTTTTAGTTTTTTTAAAACCAGGATGCTCGTTCCCACATGATCCTAAAAACATGAACAAGCCGGCAAATGTGCTGACAAAAAAGATTTTTGAATTCATAAAATTTTAATTAATTGATTTTGAACAATTTACAGCTCTAAGTTTCTTTCGGGCATCTGAATGGAGATAGAGTAAAGTTAAGTGCGACATGGATTGTAGATTGCTTCGTCGTACCTCTCTTCGACAAGCACTTCGGCAGGCTCAGTGTGGCACTCAGAGCAACGCCTCGCAATGACGTCATTGCGATTCCGCCTTAGGCGGAAGAAGCAATCTAAATGCGTCATAATACAATTAACATAACACCATAGAAAACAGCTTCCAGAAAACTGGGCGCAAAAATAATAATTTTAGCTTTATGATTACAGGTTTAACCTGTTTAATTCATGAATTTTGAAATTATTTTGAGCAAAATCAATCCCCGCGTCCCCTTCACCAAGGGGGAGAAGAAACATTCTGCTATTTTGACACAAAGTTGAATATGACCGCATTCCCCCTTTGAAAAGAGCCTGTCCCGCCTCAGGCGGGAGGGTTAGGGATTTTTTATTTTAATGAATAATTCAGGTTAGTACATTTATTAATCAAGACAAGAAAGGCCAATTATGAAATCTCTGACAATAATTGCAATTGCTCTTTATGGTCGTAGAGGATAGTTATGAAATTTGACAGTGTCTCGTCAAGCGATTTGTACGAATCGGCACCAGCCGCATTTTTATGGCCACCACCATTAAAATGTGTACGGGCAAAATCGTTGACTGAGAAATCTCCTTTTGATCGAAACGAAATACGGACTATATCGTCCTTTTCGGTGAATAAGGCAGCGAAAACAATTCCTTTTATGCTGAGTGCGTAGTTTACGACTCCTTCTGTGTCGCCCGGTTTAAAATTAAAGTACTCTAAATCGTGCCTCGAAAGAGCAATGTATGCCGTGCCATAATCTTTGAGTACCACCAGTTTTTCGCTTAGGCAGAATCCAAGCAAACGCAAGCGGTCTTCGCTGAAAGTGTCGTAAACTTTCTGATGAATCAGTTCGGCATTAATGCCTGTCTCTAAAAGATTGGATACAATACGAAAAGTAGAAGGATAGTTGCATGAAAAACTGAACGACCCCGTATCGGTCATGATGCCCACAAAAAGGCATTCAGCCATTTTCTTATCAATCATTTTTTCATCGCCAAGATCAATAATCAATTCATAAATTAGTTCGGATGTTGATGAAACTTCAATACGTGAGATTTTATAGGTAAAATCATCTTCAGGGTCAGGATGGTGGTCAACCAAAATACGTGGAGCAGCGGAGTTTTGCAGAAGTTGTGCAATCTCCTTCAAGCGGTTGAGGGCACTTAAATCAACACAGAAAACAAGATCAGCGGTTTCAACAAGCTTTTTCGCTTTCAGCGGATGCTCATCGAAAATTACAATGCGCTCAGATCCATGCAAGAAGGATAGAAATTCAGGAAAAGCATTTGGAACCAGCATGGCTGTTTTTTTACCTCTTGCAGCCAGGTAGTGATGGAGTGCCAGCGTTGAACCAATTGCATCGCCATCGGGATTAAAATGGGTGATGATCAATATTTGATTTGATCCTGAAATTACTTCGTTTAATTTTTGAAGATAACTATTGGTCAAAGCTTTGGGGTATTTAGTTAAACAATTTGTGCAAATATAATGCAAATGAAAGTATGCAGGAACATACGATCACTGAGACATGTCAAAGATGCAAAGATTTTTGGGATGTATTGTATAATGGTTTTCTTTCTAATTTTGCCCTTTGATTCATTTTAACTCTATATTACTCATTATCATGACTGGAAAACATACACTAACCATCATCAAACCACTGGCAGTTAAACAAAACAACGCTGGAAATATTATTGCAATGATCCTGAAAAATGGGTTCAACATCGTTGCGTTGAAGCAAATTGCTCTGAGCCAGAAAAATGCAGGCGAGTTTTATGATGTTCACCACGAAAAGCCGTTCTATAATGACCTGACCCACTCAA
>JAUXXY010000075.1 GCA_030684735.1 Bacteroidales bacterium
ATGAAAGAGATTGCTTCAGTCGCTTCGTTTCTTCGCAATGACGTACTGTACAAAAATCTGTTCACGGATTCAGGTATTAGACATAAACCAAGGAAGAAGGTTATCCCCCTTTTTCAAAAGGGGGCCAGGGGAATTCAAAAAAAAAGGCCACCCTATGCGAGCAGCCTTACAGAAAGTTAGAATGAAACAGGTTTTACCTGACAACCTGGATTTTATGTGTTTCAACACCTTTTTCGGTGATTGCCTGCAGGATGTAAAGCCCTTGGTTAAACCCTGAAACAACAACTACAGCTTTGTGATCACCAATGGCTTTGTTTAACACCTGGCGACCCGCAAGGTTATAAATTTTGATTTCATTTATTCTGCTATTGAATCGGAGATGAAGAGATTCAGAAGCAGGGTTCGGATAAATCCTGGTTTTGATTTCTGGTTGCGTTCCAAGGCCGGTAGCCGCAGTAATTCTGAGGTCATCAAGCATAAAGATGAACGCATCGTACGAAGCATATTGGATGGCTACATAGATCTCTTCTCCATCATAATCTGACAGATCAAATACAAATTCAGTCCAGGTAATAGGCGCTTCATAATAGTCCGGTTCATGGATTACCTGGAATTCCTCAGGGTCGTTACCTTCCATAGAAACCGCCACCCTGAAACGTTCCAAACCGTAAGCAGCTGTGATGGATTTAGCCCAGAATTTGAATATAGTAGTGGGTGTGCCCAGCAATTGTGGCGTAATCAACCATTTATCGTCATTAAACAAAATAGATTGAATGGCAATGAGATATTTATCTCCGGTTACTGCGGGATGGAGGGGGATAGCAGGGGGTACAGTAAGCGCAGGGTTCCATACCATGAAAGCAAATGGTGTTCCCTCGCCAGGGAAATCATAAGTATTTGATCCATAGGTATTGGTGGTTTGAAGATCAACCGTAACCCATGGAGTGACATCCGTGGTGAAATCGTCATAGGTCTCCCAGCTATCGTAGAGGGAGGTTGGCAACTGAGCGTGCAAGCTGAGGGCCACAAATAGAATTAAAAATAATTGTAGAAATTTTTTCATAGCGTATAAATTTGGTTAATAAAAACAAAGATACGAATAGAATAGGCAATTTGTACTTTCTGGGGGAAAGAATTTTTAAGAAAAGGGCCTTGCAAAGTCTGATGTTATCATAAAATAGAAATATGACAAATATCAATCGAGCCCTCAGCGACTCTGATAGGACTCGAAACACTGCAGAATCTCTATACAAAGCTCATATTGTGTGCTTTTAAGGACGATTTCGTTGGGCAGGTTGCAATAGTCCATGAACGATTGCAGTGAATCGTGATCCCTAAGCCCTGTCAGGCTGCTGATAAGTTGGTGGTTATATTTATGTTCAACCAATGCCCGGGTCACTTCCCTGGCCAACTCCGATTCGAGCTTGCGTTTTGATTTTGCTTCCCTGCTAAACTGATCATACAATGCCTGGAAGGGGCCTTTGATGACCACCCCCAACCCATGTTCGGGGCCTAGATAGACCAGGGTATGAATGTGGGGCATACGGATATCAACAGCGGGTGTTGCCTCTGGTAATTTTAGCTGAACAAAATCGTGGCGAAACTCCATTTTAGTTTTTGGCAAATACCTCACTATAAATTCTTTGAGTTCAAAAATCTTTGGGAGCATCACGATTTCAGTGGGTTCGGGGAATGCTATGGTGGGCAGTTCAGCCCTGATAAATCGGGTGATATGGCTCACGTGTGTAATCATCAGGCTATCACCTTCGAAGGCAGGCATGATGAAGCGACCGTTATGATCGGCCACCACACCGTAGCTGCGGCTGAGGTTGATCACATGTGCATACTCTAGCGTATTGTTGTAAAGGTCAATGATGCGGCCCTCAAAATGGCCGGGTTTTCTCTCTTGCGCAAACACGCTAGCAAAGAAGAAAAGACAAACAATGAAAAGAGCACTTCGCACGTTAAGAATTTAAGCTACGAAAATACAAACTACCTGATGAATTGCGTAACAAGGGGTTGTTAAATAGTGTTAAGGCTCGGTTGTTGACGAATTTTCGTTTTACATAAAAGCTTGGCAGCAAGTTAATGACAGCAGAGCCGGGTAAAAATATTAACTTTGCTAATCAATTTTAATAAGAGTCTGGTGAGAGTATGGTTCCATATGGTTTGGCTGATAGTTCTATGTATTACTAAATTGTCAGCACAAAATATACCTTTTATAATTAATCCGGTAAGGGATAATATTATTTCAGGAACACCTATTATACTGTCCACTAATCTTAATCTGATCAGGGGCAACGAAATTGTGATAACTAAGAATGATAATGTTGCTGATATTCACAGAGCTGGCAATACATATCCAATTGGGTTCTCCTTTAATTTTTTCCAATCGCCATACGATTATTTTAATGTTGGGTCGAATGGTTACATAACATTTCAGATACCACCGTGGCCCCAGCATTTGCCTTTTAGCATACCACCAGGCGCTTCGCCACAGCAGCAGGCACCCAAAAATTGCATTTTAGGCCCTATAAAAAATTATGATTATGAATCGAAGCCCGGAACATACGCTTTTTATAAAACTATCGGAAACGCACCTAATCAGCAATTGATTGTTTATTGGTGTAATGTTCCTGTGATGAAAAGCTCAGAAACCGCTACTTTTCAGATCGTTCTGAATGAAGACAACTCAATAGAAAACCACCTGATTTATCTGCCATACTCAGATTATGCCGGAAATAGAGCCACCCAAGGAATTGTTAATCAAGATGGCACTATTTCATTTCCCGACGCCCTAAGGAACAATCATAGTTGGATACCCTTTACTGGTTTGAGAAATAATACCTGGAAATACACACCTGATCAGTCTGGTACAAATTATTCTGTAGACACCAACGGCGCTTTCAACCCGGTTTTAATTCCCGAATATATTATCTGGTATGAAGCAGGAATTACCAAGCCCATTGGATATGAAACACAACTGATTGTTTGGCCGAAAAAAACCACGACCTATCGTGCCGAGGTGTTTACTTGCTGGAACTATAAGATTGACGAAGCTTCAGTAACCATTAAAGTAATTGACTTTTTAGTTGATGCTTTTAATCCTAACTCGAACATTCCCGCCAATAAAACTTTCGGAATAAGCACTTCGGTAAGTGCTATTGGTCTTTTCACCCTGCAGGTTTATAACCGATGGGGACAAAAGGTGTTTCAAACAAGCGATCCTAACCATCGCTGGAATGGAAAGATGAACAATACCGGTCGTGATTGCCCGATTGGTGTGTACCCCTGGGTGTTAATTGTAAATATAGACAACAATCCAATTACCAATCGTGGTACTGTTACATTGGTGCGCTGAGTGTCTTTTACGATAAGGAGCTGGAGATAAAACTTGCCCGGCCTTGCCCCCATTAACATATTTTAATATTTCTGAACGCCATTTTTTAATACCTTTGCGCGCAATCCACCAATAGATTGATACCATTGTTTTAGTTTTCAGCAGGTTAACCTCTAAGAGTCCAATTATCAACTATATGTCGTTTGATAGCGAAAAATTTTCCGGCGAAGGTCTCACATTCGATGATGTGCTGCTGGTACCGGCGTATAGTGAAATTCATCCACGCAAAGTGGATATCTCTACTTTTTTTACCCGCAACATACGGCTTAACATTCCGGTGGTTTCGGCAGCCATGGACACCGTCACCGAGAGCACGATGGCCATCGCTATGGCACAGGAGGGCGGTATAGGCGTGTTACACAAAAATATGAGCATTGCCGACCAGGCCAACGAGGTTCGCAAGGTGAAGCGTGCCGAAAACGGCATGATCCTCGACCCCATCACCCTGAATAAGGATGCCCTGGTGGAAGATGCGCTTAAGATAATGCATGAATACAAGATTGGTGGAATTCCGGTGGTGAACAAACAACACCAGTTGGTGGGGATCATCACCAGCCGTGACCTTCGCTTTGAGCGCAATCCAAAAAAACCTGTGACCGAAGTCATGACCAAGGAGAACCTGATTACTACCCCTGAATTCATTGACTTTGAGAGTGCCGAAGAAATCCTTCAGAAGTACCGCATCGAGAAGCTACCTGTTGTTGATAAGGATAACAAACTGGTAGGACTGATTACCTATAAGGACATCATCAAGATCAAAGCCCGCCCCAATGCTTGCAAGGACGAACGTGGGCGTTTGCGTGTGGCCGCTGCTGTGGGCATTATCCCCGATATACTTGAACGCGTATCGGCGCTTGTAAGTAACGATGTAGATGCCATAGTAATTGATACCGCCCACGGCCATAGCAAGGGTGTTTTTGATGCTGTAATACTCATCCGGAATAAGTTTCCTGAAGTTCAACTTGTCGTAGGCAATATTGCCACAGCCAAGGCAGCCAAAGACCTGGCAAACCTGGGAATTGATGCTGTTAAAGTAGGCATAGGGCCCGGGTCCATCTGCACTACCCGTGTCATTGCCGGCATCGGTGTTCCCCAACTCACAGCCATTTATGAGGTAGCACAAGCACTAAAGGGTACGGGAATTCCGGTAATAGCCGATGGAGGTATCCGTTACACAGGCGATATTGTAAAAGCCATGGCAGCAGGTGCGAACAGTGTCATGGCCGGCAGCTTGTTTGCCGGTGTAGAAGAATCGCCGGGAGAGACTTTCATATTCGAAGGACGCAAATACAAAAAGTATCGTGGCATGGGCTCGATCGAAGCCATGCAGAAAGGATCGAAGGATCGTTACCAACAAAGTGAGGAGGACGACATTAGCAAGTTGGTTCCCGAAGGAATTGTAGGACGGGTTCCTTACAAAGGCATATTGTCGGAAGTAATTCACCAGATGGTGGGTGGATTGCGTGCTGGTATGGGCTATACCGGCTCACACGACATCGAAACACTGCAAAAAGCCAGGTTTATCAAAGTGTCGCCAGCAGGGGTGATTGAAGGCCATCCACACGACATCACCATTACCAGCGAAGCACCCAACTACAGTAAACTCCTATAAAATTGCCGATACCAAAGCATATAATACATTGAATTTAATAACGTTAATAATTCACTACCCAAGCGGTAGTTTTAAATATGAAGCCATGTTGGATAAAAAATCAGAATTCATAAAAACGAAGCTATCCGGAAAAATCTTCCTGTTCATTGCCTGTTTGCTGGTAATTGCATTATCTGTGGTGCTGCCTGCAGGCCATGTGTTTGCCCAGGACTTCAATAAAAAGGTGCTGGCTGAGATAGCGGGCGAAAAAATAACGGTAGGGGAGTTTATTCAGGTCTTTCGGAAAAACAACAACCAAGGCGAAGAACCAGATCAGAATTCCGTCAAAGAGTACTTGGATCTGTATGTAAACTTCCGCTTAAAGGTG
>JAUXXY010000103.1 GCA_030684735.1 Bacteroidales bacterium
CCCTGCCATTGAAAAAAACGCTGATATTGAAGATAACCGTTTGTCCTATTATTAACAGATAGGAAACTTGATCTATAATGAAACCCTGTTGCCTTGGCGCAGGGCTTTTTTATGTCTAAGGTTTTTATAGCAACATCAAACGGTTGGCATCTTGTTTAACAAAAACAAAAAGCATAATTGTGAATGCCCACAGCGACGACCCCCCATAGCTAATGAATGGCAAGGGGATACCGATGACCGGGAGCAAGCCAATGGTCATTCCAATATTTACCAGGAAGTGGAAAAATATGATCGAAGCCAGTCCATAACCATATATGCGGCTAAAGTGCGATCGTTGTCGTTCGGCCATATCAACAATCCTGATCAGGAATAATACGTATAAAACAATAACAACCAAGCTACCCACAAACCCCCATTCCTCGCCTACGGTGCAGAAAATAAAATCAGTGCTTTGTTCCGGAACAAAGCTATATTTGGTCTGGGTGCCCTGCAAAAAACCCTTGCCCCAGAATCCACCCGAACCAATAGCAATTTTCGATTGGTGCACATTATAACCTACCCCTTTTAAATCAATTTCCTTTCCCAGCAATACATTTATCCTCGCTTGTTGATGGGGTTGTAGCACTTTGGCGAAACCCACATCAATGGCATGCATAATCACAAGAGTTAATATGAGCAAGCCAACGATACGGAAGATATTTTGTTTGTTTCGCTTGACAAACAGGAGAGATATTGCTGCCAGCACAACACATATAATAATCATGGCTAATTCGCCGAGAAAAAGTGTAAATACAATCAATATAACCAACAAAGCCCCCGCAATCAATAATTTGGTTGACAGCCCTTCGCGATAAAGCACAATAACAAACGCCCCAAAAACCAAGGCTGAACCGGTATCGTTCTGCATAAGTATTAAAAAAACCGGTGCACCAAAGATGAGAATAGGGATGATGCTGTTCTTCAGCAGTTTTTGGGTATATTTTATTGAACTCATATACTTTGCCAAGGCTAGCGCGGTGGCAAATTTTGCAAACTCAGAGGGCTGCAATCCAAAACTTCCTATCTGAAACCATGACTTACTTCCCGACACGACCGCTCCCTTGAATAATACGGCGAGCAGCAGAAACATCACCAAAGCATAAATAACATAAGAAAAGGCGGGGAAAAATTTTGGATCCAACAACATAACTACACCAGCCAATACGAGAGCAGATATGATCCAGATGAGTTGTTTTCCGTAGTTTTGAGTAAGGTCGAAAATGCTGCTGTGATCTTCATTATAGACAGCTGCGTAAATATTTATCCAACCGATTATAACCAGGGCGAGATAGATCAGAACGATGGGCCAATCCACATGGGCAAATATTTTGCGTTCGTCTCGCATCGGAGCTTAAGGTTTTCCGGTTAACATTTTTTCTTCAACCCAAGGGCGGCTGATTTCGCCCTTGAGATACTTTTCCATCATAAGAACTGCAATAGGTACAGCCCATGTTGCTCCAAAGCCAGCATTTTCAACAACTACTGCAATGGCGATTTTTGGATCATCTTTAGGGGCAAAGGCAATAAAGAGTGAATGATCCTTACCATGTGGATTTTCGGCTGTGCCTGTTTTACCGCACATGAGTATATCGGGGAGTGCATACCAGCGCGCGGTTCCATGCCCGGCTGTGAAAACACGATGCATTCCGTCAATAATTACATCAAAATGCTGGGGTTCGATATTGGATATTCGTTTTTCAATGTTCAGGGGTTTGATGCTATCATTATTCCTGATTGCTTTGACCAGGTGAGGAGGATAAAAGAAACCCCTGTTAGCAATGGCGGCTGCAAGATTGGCCATTTGCAGTGGGGTGAGTAGGATTTCGCCCTGCCCGATAGATAAAGACCTGATTGTGAGTGCCCTCCAACGACCTTTGCCATAAATTCTGTTATACTCAGATGCCAACGGAATTTTTCCGCCTTGTTCAGAAAATAAATCCAGCCCCACGGGATTGCCCAAGCCAAGGCTCAGCATATCACTTCGCCAGCGATTGAATGCGTTTTCGGTATTTCTAATAGTTGGGTTTTCAATAATTGCACGATATACGCCCCAGAAATATGGGTTACAGGAATGTTCGATGGCTTCGATCAGGGCGAGAGGCGAGTAGTGACTGTGGCTACAACGTATGGGCTTGGTTTCGCGGCCTGAACAACCATAGCGTGTTTGCGGAACGATAACTCCCTGATGCAAACCGACGAGTGCGTTGGCAAGTTTGAAAGTTGATCCAGGTGGATATGTAGCCATCAATGCGCGATTGAATAGTGGCTTGAGTGAATCTTCGAACAATCGGTTATAATTGTAGGCCCTTATCCTTCCGATAAGCAAGTTGGGGTCATAAGAAGGGCTGCTCACCAGGGCTAACACTTCGCCGGTTAACGGTTCAATGGCAACAATACTGCCACGTTTGTTTGCCATCAGGGTTTCGCCATAAGCCTGCAGCCTGGCATCAAGGGTAATGAAAAGATTATCACCCATTATAGCAATGGTATCAAAGCGTCCGTCCATGTATGTACCTACCTCGCGATTATGGACATCCACCATTTTAATTTTGACACCTTTTTGCCCACGCAACACATTTTCATAGGTTCGCTCTACTCCACTGATGCCAACATAATCGCCTTGCTTGTAATAAGGATCTATTTCGATTTGGCGTGGACTTGTTTCACCAATATAGCCAAGAACGTGTGCAGCATTGGGGCGCGAATATTTGCGAAGGGTTCGGGTTTGCACAAAAATCCCGGGGAATTTATAGAGTTTCTCTTCCAGAAAGCCATAGGTTTCTTTTGATATCTGTCGTTCGAATACCGATGGCTTAAACCTGGAATAGTTTTTTGCACGTTCCATATTCTGGATGTAGGTATCTTTATCAATACCTATGATCTGGCAAAACTCAGCAGTATCAATGCCTCTCACCTGTCGAGGAATAACCATGAGGTCGTATACAGCTTCGTTGTAAACCATCAGTTCGTTGTTCCGGTCATAGATCAATCCGCGGGCAGGATACTGTGTTACATAGCGAAGCACATTGTTACTCGCAGAGAGTTTGTAACTTGTATCAATAATCTGCAAATAGAACAAACGCAACAGGAATATCACCCCTATAACGATGAAGAGTGCCTGCACGAAAAGTTTTCTTCCGAGAAAAGGATTTCGCATACTAAGCTAATAATCAATGAGTTCGCTATTTGCCACCCACATCACAAAAATAGGCCATTTTTAGTTGCCAGTGTAGAGATTTTTGCGGTGATCAATTGACAACGAAAGGCGAGGTTTGAACCGTGTTGCTGGTGTTCAGGGCTCGATCGCAGATATAGACATCAAAGGCAATGGTGTCGTTGCGCAGGAAGACCTTTAGCATTGAATAATTGATTACATCGAAGGTGTATTCAATCATACCTTTGATGGCCTTGTTGGAGGTATTGGGGGTGATCACAGGAATTCGGCCGTTATAGTTTACCGGCTGGCCATTCACAAGAAAAGGGTTAAGCTGTGTGCCGGTAAGTTTGAGCAACTTAATGAAAAAGTTATAATCATAGGGAGGTAATGTATCGGAGGGATAGAGGCCAATATCTCCGTCGCCATCGGTGAATTCGAGGCTAAGCCTGAGCAATGTATCGGATTCTTTGACTATTTTTGTGTAACCGCGGAATGTGATATGTGGCTCTACAGGATATTCTTGCTCCTTCAGGCAAGCTGCAAATAGTAATGTAATCAAAAATGCGACGAAAAGCATTGATTTTGTCACAGTATGATAGTTTTAGCCTATAAAATTGAGTCCACTCCGAAAAGTCGGATGGACAATTTTACAATAATAAGTTGTTGATAAGTTTGTTCATAAATAAGTCACTTAATAATTTGATTTA
>JAUXXY010000115.1 GCA_030684735.1 Bacteroidales bacterium
TCACCTGGTAGGTTACAGTAACAAATAGATTGGCATCAAACTCTTCTACGTAAGAATCTCTTTTTAAGGTGATGCTATTTACATTACCTGCCCATTTCTGGCCTGTCCATTGCAGCATGTTTGCAACGGTACTCAAATCAAGATTAAACATTTGCAGGGAGAATTCTTCCGTATTGGTAACCACCATTTGATCGCCATTATATATATGAACATGAAAACCTGCCTGATCATCGCCTGCAACTTTAAGTGAAAGTTGTTGACTAAAGGAGAATGAATAGTTTAATATAGTAAACAGGCAAAGAAAAAAAACCGGTAACTTGTTTTTACGATGTAACATATGCAGCAATTGAAATTTTACATGTAGTTGATTACCCGAGAATCAGAAGCATCTATATGGAGATCATTTTTGGCGACAACAAATTTACATTCTATTGCATCAAACCTGTGTCCGCCCCATTCCCGATCTTGTCCGATATAGTACAAAATGATTCAATTTCAGGAATAGTTCATCGGTTTACGATTAAAACATATTAAATAAAGCATTATTCTCTTATCCGAAATGCAATCGATTACGGCATGGAATAATTCTTTTTGCGAAATTTCTAGTTTAACACCGGTTTGTTACGGTAATCCGAAGGCGAACAACCATAAGCCTTGTTAAACAGATCATAGAAATGAGTTCTGCTGGTAAAGCCGGTTTGGTCGATGATTTCGCTCACAGTCATCGTGGTTGATTTAAGAAGAGTAGTCGCTTTGCTCAAACGGCGCTGGTATATCAAGCTGTGCGGAGTAGTTCCGAGCACTGATCTGGTTTTATTGTAAAGGGAAGTCTTGCTGATGGCAAGTTTATCACAAAGTTTTTCAGATGAAAGCGTTTCATCATCAATATTCTCATCAATGCAACTGAGTAATTTCTGAAAAAACGGGTCGGGGATATCCTTCACCAGTGCTGGATTGTCATCCTGTTTACCAAAACGGTTTCTGATGCTCACCCCTAATTGCAGGAGTTTTTTGATGCGAACTTTCAGGTGTTCGGGGTGAAAGGGTTTGGGGATGTAAGAATCGGCCCCGGCCTTCAAACCCACAATCCTGTCCTCTATTTCTGCTTTGGCCGTTAGAAGGATCATCGGCAGGTGGCTGGTGTCAAAGTTTTCGCGTATCCTGCAGCAGAGTTCAATGCCATCCATTTGGGGCATCATCACATCCGAAACGATCAGGTCGGGCTTATCGGATAAAACTTTTTTGTAAGCCTCGAGACCGTTCTCTGCATAAATAATGTTATAATCCGCCTGCAGGAAATCTTTGAGCAATATCAGTATTTCAGGATTATCATCAACTAACAGGATCCGGGGTTTTCTGGCAGATATTTTAGCATATACAACCAGCTTATCAGGGTCGGCTTCATCACTGAAACTGATTTCATTCAATTCCTCTGCCGGTTCATTCAGTAATTCAACTGAACTTATCTGATGTACATCGGGAAAAACGCAGGTAAATTTGCTCCCTTCTTCAGGCCTGCTTTCAAAACTAATGGTTCCTTTTAAAAGCTCAACAAGGCCTTTTGTAACAGCAAGGCCTAAGCCTGTGGACCAGTAACCGTGAAAACTTTCCGTCTTCCTGGCTGATGATATACCGAACGGTTCAAAAATCTTTTGAAAATATTCCGGCTTTATTCCAATTCCATTGTCTTCAATTTCAACTGTGATTGCTGAATTATCCGATTTAATGAAGGTTTTGACAAATCCTCCAGGCTTATTGTATTTGATAGCATTCGATATCAGATTGGTAATGATACGCTGAAACTTATCAGCATCAGTCCTAAAGACAATTTCATCATCAGTAGCAATGACCTCGCAACGAATATTGCTTTGTTGTGCAAGCGGTTCGAGATCTAGAACCACTTCACGTATCAGCTTAATAGGCATTACCAGCTGGATATTCAGCGGTTCTTTCCCCTTTTCCAACTTACGGAATTGCATGATTTCGAGCACCAATTTCTGCAACTTGATGGTGTTGTTGTACACTTTTGAAAGCCGTTGGTTTTCAAAGGTTTTGCGTGTGTCTTCGAGCAAGGCATGAATGTGAGATGTGATGATGGTAAGCGGTGTGCGAAACTCGTGAGCCACGTTGGTAAAAAATTCTATTTTGTAATTTTGTAATTCCTCTTCTTGTTCCTTTTTGAATTTCTGCAACGAAGCCTCTTTTTTCCTGGCATCCCGCCTGCGGTAGGCTGCGAATATGAATGACTGAATTAGAATAAACAGTAGAACGTAACCGACGAATGCCCAGTATGTCCTCCAAAACGGAGGACTGATGATGATCTCTATTTCCCTGATTTGCTTCGACCAATTACCGTTCTCATCACTAACCCTGATTTGCAGAAAATACTTTCCCGACGCCAGGTTAGAGAAACTGATGGGTTGATTCAGTGGATTGATAATCCATTCATTGTCGAGGTTTTTCAACTTGTACGAAATTCCGTGACGTTCCCGCCCCCAGTAAACAAGGGGAGAAACATAGAATGCGAGAGAATTTTGATTATATTTCAGTCTCAGTAATTTCTGGTGGTTTATACGACTGGTCAGGACACTTTCATTTCCTATTTCCACTGGCAGGTTCCTGATAAAAAGCTGATTAATTGCGATGGGTGGAAAAAATGAGGAGAATTTGATCTCATCCGTTTGTATTATATCCACGCCCATGGTACCCCCGACAAAAAGCCTACCTGTTTTCTTATCGAAAAATGAAGCGCCGTCACTGTATTCATAATTGATCAAGCCATCATTCACGTTAAAACTCCTTACGTTCCTTCTGGCAATATCAATGAATGAAAGCCCGTGGTTGGATGTGACCCATAAATTTCCCAGGTTATCAAGCTGTATGGTATGAATACTGGTATTAGAGAGGTCGGACTGAACATTTAGCCCGGCCACCCTCATCGAATCAGCTGAGATTCGCAACAAACTGAAAATGCCATTGCTGCTTCCAACCCAGATTTGCCCGTTAATATCTGTAAACAGGGAAAGGATATCATCATTCCTGATAAAGTCAGGATGTGACATTGTATTATACTGTGCTATAACCCTCTTGGTAATTGTATTATAGCGATACACACCAAAGCCCCTGGTTCCAATCCATATCATCCCTGGCTTTTCTTCCGAAAGGGCATACACAATCTGTTTTTGCAGTCCTGGTGTAGCAATACTTTTGTCGAGTATAAGTTGTTCGCAACTTAAGGGTAATGAAGCGTCTTGCTTATCAAACTCGATCATGATTACCCCGTAACCACTGGTACCGAGGTAAATCCGCCGATCACTGTCCTCGAGAATGCGGTACACTGAGGCAAAGTTCAGTTGGTTGGAGCTATTAAAATCACGCGGAAAATTACGGATGGTTTTATGATCCGGCGAAATAATATCAATGCCTTGACCATCGGTTCCCACCCAGATAAAACCATCTTCACGCTCATGAAACGAGAGTACTGAATTGTTGCTAAGCCCGCTTTTAACAGATATTTCCCTGATATGATTCCCGCCGCTATCAAAAACGTCTATTCCCCCGCCTTTGGTACCTATCATTACATCTCTTTTGCGTGTCACCAGAATGCTCCTTACAATCGGATATATTAACTGTTCTGATGACAAGCGTATATTTGGAAATCCGGTGAGTTTCAGAGTATATACCCCAGCCCCATCTGTCCCTATCCATAAAATATCGGGATATGTTTCATAAATGCATAATATGCGGGTAGCAATAGGATTTTTTATAAATAGATCTGAAAGAATATTAAACAGCTCAAACTTCTGGGTCAGCAGGTTGAAACTGTAAATTTTGCCCTTCTCGGTACCGGCCCACATCCTGTTTTTTTCATGCGAGACAGCGAATGAAGTGATTATATCATCGGGGATATTGAGTTGTTGTACTTCCTTTGCTATAAGGTCAACCATTAAAGCAGCTCCTGCTCGTTGCGTGATAAAAATGTACGGGTTCCGGTTAATGAGCAGTGAAAAAGATGAGGCTAAAGTTCCTGTTATAGGAAGTTGAAGAACCTCCCGAAGGTGATTACCCGACTTTATCATCAACTGGCCACCTGCTGTAATGCAATATACGCTGTTTTCAACCAAATGGACCCTTTTTATGCTGAGTGAAGCGGGTTGAGACATTTTATCAAATTCGATTTCACAGAATTGATGTGTTGTGCTGTCGTATCGAAAAATGCCACCCCCGAATACCGAAGCCAGTGAACCATAGCTGTCAGTATGACTGATCGCAATGTCATTTTCATAGTTAATCTGTTCCGGTTCCCGGGTAAAATAAGAGGTAAACCGGTCATGGATATTATCATACAACCCCAATCCTTTATTGGTAAGCATCCAGATAGGCCCCGATGAAGTAGGATACATTTCCCTGATAACATGATTGTGAATGGAATTGGGATTATTACCGGGCATGTACGTAACAATGCTGCTACCATCGTATCGGTTAAGTCCATTCCAGGTGCCAAACCATATGTATCCTTCTGCGTCCTTAACAATCGTATTCACTGCCCCGTTTGATAAACCTTCGCGTCGTGAAATGGAATGTACATTTGTCCTGTATTGCGCGCTTATTGGAAGTGATAACAGCAAGAAGAATACGAAATTAAAGAGTTTCCAATGCATTGTGAATACGAGGTTTGAAAACGGGTAATGAGTTAGTAAAATTAGAAAAAATATGTGAATCCGGGTTTTAAAATTTATGGTCAAATTCCGCACATCATGGAATTCCTGACAAAGCTGTCCGAGGCAACCGGATATGTTCGGCCAGTATCTCATGCAATGTAATGAGTGAGACGAAGTATAAGATTTGAATACTTCATAACGAATTGCATAGTGAGCGTAAAAATTTTTCCGCCTGGCTTAATTTGTTGATTGATGCTTAAACTGATGAATGTCATTTTTTTTGATGGTCTGATTTTCGTATTTCGCGAATATAAATTCAAGCAACCAAGCGTTTATGCCAACCGAACTGAACCTGTTGCTTCTCACCGCTGCTTCAATCGGGTTTTTTCACACCCTGATCGGGCCCGATCACTATTTACCATTTATCATGATGGCTAAAGCAGGTCAATGGACTTACCGTAAAACCTTGCTTGTAACTTTCTGGTGTGGAATAGGTCATGTGGCTGGCTCAATCATCCTGGGATTCATAGGTATAGCCATAGGGGTGGCATTGAACCGGCTTGAGTTTATCGAAGCACTCAGGGGTGATATAGCTGTTTGGATACTTATTGCTTTTGGCTTGGTGTATATGACATGGGGGCTGCGCAAAGCCCTTCGCAACCAGCCACATAAACATCACCACACACATGCCGATGGCAAGTTACACACCCACGAACACACACACCACGATGCCCACGCACATGCACATGAGAAAAAGGCATCTGTTACACCATGGATGTTGTTCGTCATTTTTGTGCTGGGGCCTTGCGAACCGCTCATTCCCTTGTTAATGTATCCGGCGGCCATGCACAACACAGCAGGTATCCTGGCAGTAAGTCTTGTTTTTGGTGTTGCCACTGTAGGCACCATGTTAGGCATTGTAGCGCTGGCATATGCAGGACTGAAACCTGTTAGGGCATCATTTGTTGAAAAATATATGCATGCTATTGCCGGTTTCACCATAATGTTGTGCGGCCTGGCTATACAATTTCTTGGATTATAGCTATTTACACCTTTGTTTCCTGATACCTTCAAGCCATTGCATCAGCATATCCATCCCTTCGCCAGTAATAGAAGAAAGTTGTATGATCTGCAGGTTAGGATTCACAAGCAGGGCATTTTTACGGGCTTTTTCCACATCAAAACCTGTATAGGGCAGCAAATCGTTTTTAGTGATGAGGCATAGATGTGAGGTGTGAAACATACTAGGGTACTTCAATGGTTTGTCGTCGCCCTCGGCCGTGCTAAGCAGGACAACCCGGTAATTTTCGCCCAGGTCGAAAAGCGAGGGGCACATGAGGTTGCCAACATTCTCGATGATAAGCAATGCTCCCTTTATCGGATTGAGTTGTTTTGCGGCTTGGCCCACCGTTTCGGCTTCGAGGTGGCAGCTACTTCCCGTATTGATCTGAATCACAGGTATGTTTAGCATCTTGATCCGCTCGGCATCAAGCGTACTTTGCTGGTCGCCCTCCACCACACAGATGTTGGGGCTTTTGCCCGATCGCCTGATGATTTCTTCAACCAACGTTGTTTTCCCCGATCCCGGCGAGCTTACCAGGTTTAGCACCATGATGCCCCTGGCTTCGAAAAAGCCACGGTTGCGCTCGGCAAAAAGCTGGTTCTTGTGCAGGATATCTTGTTCTATAATCACCTCACGCCTCACTGGCTCGTGGAGGTGACTGTGTGGGTGATGGAGATCGTGAGGATGATGAGGTCCTTGTTCTGGCCCGTGGGTGTGATCCAAAGGAATGATGCGGGTTTCTGAAGGGTTTCCGCAGCCACATACGTCGCACATAGTATTGATATTTAGTGGGTTATCTACTCAGCTTCTATTGATTTAACATATAATTCTCTGCCTTTATTTATGTTGGTTTCTAAACCCTTGCATTGCGGACACTCCATGATAAAGCCCTTGGGCTGAAACTCTGTGCTGCAATGTTCACATCTTGCCAGGGCTTTGACCCAAATGATATTGATGTCAGCGCCCTCCAAAGGGCTACCTTTTGAGGCAGGATCCAAGGCAAAGCGCAAGGCGGATTCATCAACACAGGTCAGCTCACCAATCACAATATTGATAGCGTGAATCTTATGCATACCGTTCTGCCGCAAGGTGGCTTCTGCGAGTTCGATGATTCCGGTGGCGACGGTTAGTTCGTGCACGGGGGGTGGTTGTGGTTGTTTAAGTTGTTGTAATTGTTGTAATTGTTGTAATTGTTGTGGCTGTATTGGAAGTTTTAGATGTTTAGTTGTTGTGGTTGTTGTAATTGTTTTTGATTCAAATCCTGGTGGTTTTCCATGAGGTTTCGACGTAGGTTGTAAAGTTATTGATTTTAACGCCCAAGGATTCCAGTTCAATAGAAATTTCATCCCATTTACTATCCGGAAAAGCAAGATGAAGAAATGCTGCCTGTGAAGTAGCCTCCAGCAAGGAGGCATGACTATAAGTGAGAAATTTAATGAAGTCGGCTTTGTAGCGCCGACGGCCATAACCTTCGACGATGTTGTCCTTAATGCTTTGGCTTGACCTGCGTATCTGATCACCAACTTCAAATCTGTCGGGTACAGGAAGTTTTAGACTCATCAATCTAATTTTTATGGCGAGTCCGAGGGCAAGATTGTAAATTTCCAGGTCCTTATATGATTTCATCTTGAAAATATTAATTTGCAACCACCGATCAAAACAAACACAATCGCCATAAGCCCTATGTATTATAAAAATAGCCCCCTGAATTAAAATCAATTATAATCCTACAACAATTACAACAATTACAACAATTACAACCCTACAACATTACAACAATTACAACCCTATAACAATTACAACTTTCGACATTAACAAATACGTGGCAACTGTTCCCCTGCAAGCATAGTAATCATCCGGGTGCCTCCTATTTGAGTTTTTAATAATACCTTGGCGGTATGGTCGTTGCTAACTTCACCTATCAGGGTGGCCTGCCGGCCTTCGGGAGATTTTTTCAGTATTTCAATTATGCGACTACTATCCTTAGGTGATGAAATAATCAGCATCTTGCCTTCGTTGGCAATGTATAAAGGGTCGAACCCATACAGTTCGCACATCCCGCGGACAGCTTCGCTCACCGGCAATTGTTCTTCATTGATAATGATTCCAAAATCCTTGTTTTCAGCAATTTCACACAATACAGTTGCCAGCCCTCCACGGGTGGGGTCGCGCATGAAGCGTATATCGAGATTTTCATCCAGCAAGGGTTGAACCATGAGGTTAAGTGGAGCACAATCTGTAAGTAACTTGGATGCAAAGCCCAACTCATTACGTGCTGCCAAAACAGCCATTCCATGATCGCCCAGTGTACCGCTGATGATTATATGATCGCCGGCTGTAATCAGTTCACCTGTAGCAATTCTTAGGTGTTGGGACTGTACTTGCCCAATTCCCGAAGTGGTGATGAACAAGCGGTCGCATTGGCCTTTGCCAACTACCTTGGTATCGCCACAAACAATGCGCACACCTGCCTGGCGAGCAGACGAGGCCATGCTTTTAACTATATCTTCAAGCACACTCACTTCCAGCCCCTCCTCGATGATGAAAGCCGCGCTGATCCACAGTGGAGTGGCACCACTTGCTACCAGATCGTTTACGGTACCGCATACGGAGAGTTTACCAATATCTCCGCCAGTGAAAAACAAGGGCTGTACAACAAAAGCATCCGTTGTAAAGGCCAAATTTCCGAAAGGAAATGAAAGCAGCGCCGCATCGGTTTGCTGATCCAGTACAGGGTCGTTAAAATGCCTGGCAAACAATTCGGTGATGAGGTTGTGCATCATCCTTCCACCACTTCCGTGACCCAACAATATTTTATTAGTGGTTTGCATACTTGTAAAAACTTTGGCAGGCACCTTCAGCCGAAACCATGCAGGCGCCAATGGGGTTTGTGGGGTTACAAATCTTCGAAAACAATGAGCACTGTGTGGGTTTCAGCAATCCTTTCAGCACTTCGCCGCAACGGCAACCGGGTGGGTCTGGTGGTTCAGCCATATTAAGGCCAAAAGCCAACACAGCATCCATATGCTGGTAGATTGGCCTCAGCTGCATACCGCTGTTGTTAAGAACGCCAAGCCCACGCCACCAGGCATCGCAAGGCTCGAATACCTGGTTCATAATCTGTTGAGCCTTTGGGTTTCCTTCGGGCTTCACGGCACGGGTGTATTGTATCTCAACCCTGGGTTCTGCACCATTGAACTGCCTAACTAGCATAAGGATGGATTGCAGCAAATCGAGAGGCTCAAAACCAGCAATCACACAACCAACCTTGAAGTCAATCACCAGCGGTTCATACATATTTGTTCCGGTGATGGTACTCACATGACCAGGACACAAATACCCATCCACTTTCACACCGGCATGGATTATAGCTGCCATAGCCGGAGGCATAACCTTGTGGGCACTGAGCAGATAAAAGTTATCTATGCGCTCCTCAGCAGCTTTTACAAGGGTAACAGCGCTGGCCGGAGCGGTTGTTTCGAAACCAATCCCAAGAAAAACAAACTTCATGGCCGGGTTTTCCCTGGCAAACTCAAGGCACTGTAGCGGAGAATAAATAATCTCGATACTGGCGCCTGCTGCCCTGGCTTTTTCAAGTGTGGTAAGCGAACCAGGTACACGCAACAAGTCGCCATAGGTACAAACGCTTATGTTGTTATGCATCGCCAGCTCAATGGCCTGATCAATGAACCCCCGTCCGGTAACACAAACAGGGCATCCAGGACCTGAAAGAAGATGGATGGTGGAGGGAAGCAAGGCAGGGATTCCGAACCTATGCAAAGCCATGGTGTGCCCACCGCACACTTCCATGATGGTGAAATTGTGCAGTGCTTCACTGTGGATATGAGCCAGTAAAGTTTCGCATAAATCGCGGTTACGGAATTCGTCAATGAGGTCCATTACTTTAAGTAAATTGCTAATTGCGCCTGTCTTCCAGTGCTTTGTATGATATTGGTAGCCAGGAATTTTGTAAATGGTAATTTGAATTTGTTTGCATGTTGGAATTTTTGTGTGAGTTTAGGAATGTTTCATTTCCTCATCGCTTTAATCAATTCCAATTGCACTTCGGCATCTTCGCGGCTGATGATTTGCAGGGCAAAGCCTGAATGCACCAACACATAATCACCGGGTATCACATGTTCGAGTAACTGAATTCCGACATTTATGGTTGTTCCACCCACATCAACCAACGCCATATCTTCCTGTATAGCAATAACTTTGCCGGGTACACTCAAGCACATGACAGCTCCCTTCTTTTTGCAGCCACAGCCAATTGGCCGAGGGAAATTCCCCCATCGTTTGGCGGCACCTTGGTTTGCGTAAAAGTAGTGAAATTATGTTTGTTCAGTCCGGTGATAATCTTTTCGGCTAGTATTCGATTTTGGAAACTTCCGCCTGAGAGCACCACTTTACGAACACCATGCTCCTGCTCGGCCCACAAAACACCTTGGATGGCAAAAGCAGCAACGGTATTGTGGAAACGTGCTGAGATAACCGGAGCAGGAATATGGTTCAATAAATCGTTTAACAAGGCACGTATAATAGGCTCAAGACGAAGCACCTCATCTATTACAACGGGATATGAGCTCCTAACTGATTTATCGGCAATCGCCTCAAGTTGCATAGGGCCTTCGGCTTCAAAGGATGGATGCAGGCAGAGCCCTGTCAGGGCAGCCACAGCATCGAAAAGTCTGCCTAATCCAGAGGAAAGTGTAATATTGATATTTTTCTGCAACGATTCAACCACCGATAAAATCCGGGTGCCAGGTATTTTAGGAAACAAATGTGTGGCAAGGCTAATGCCTTCGTCACCAAATGTTTGATATAGCAGTGCAACGGCGATACGCCAGGGCTCTTCAACGGCTTTGTCGCCACCAGCCAGTGGAATGTAATCCATGTGCGTTAGACGGCTGTAGTTGTTCAAACCGGCAAGCATTACTTCGCTGCCCCAGGAATGGCCATCGTCGCCCAAACCTGTGCCGTCGAAAGCCAGGCCGATGACCGGCTCATCGAGTTGATGTTCGGCCATGCAGGAGGCAATGTGGGCATGGTGATGCTGCACCCTCACTACAGGAAACCCCAACGAATCAGCGAATTGTGTGGGCAGGTAGTCGGGGTGCTGGTCAGCAGCAATAAGCGCAAGCTGGAATCGGAATAGTTTGCGAAACCTTTCAACAGTTTCAGTAAAAAAACTAAAGGTTTCGTGGTTTTTTAGGTCACCAATGTGTTGACTCATTATGGCATGATTTCCTTTGCCAATGCAGAAAGTATTTTTGAGCTCCGCTCCCACTGCCAGGATGCCCTCAGCCGGAAGACTCAGATATACAGGTTTTGGAACATATCCCCTTGATCGTCTGATCATTGCAGGTTGATTGTGGATGATACGTACCACCGAGTCATCAACACGGTTATGAATCCTGCGGTTATATGATACAAAAGTCTGTGTGATAGACCCAAGGTTTTCCTGTACTGTGATGTCATCAATTTCCACCGGTTCTTCCGAGATATTACCACTGGTGAAAACAATGGCGGGTGTTGTCAGTGCCTTAAACACAAGATAATGCATCGGCATGTAAGGCAGGATGGCTCCGATGGTATTGAGACCACTATTGATTGATGCAGGT
>JAUXXY010000117.1 GCA_030684735.1 Bacteroidales bacterium
ATTTGAGATTTGGGTCTTGGAATTTGAGACTTTTATATTATCCCGACATTACAGACAGACACTAATTATGCATTGCGCCCAATTTCATGTTTTCCGCCGGATATCCTTTTTTAACCCAAAAAAAGCTGGTAATTTCGCCGCAAATTTCAGACTATGAAACCATCTCATATTGAACACATTGGAATTGCAGTTAAGAACCTGGAAGACAGCATATCTTACTACGAAAAAGTGTTGGGCCTCGAGTGCTATGCCGTAGAAGAAGTGAAGGACCAGAAAGTGAAAACAGCCTTCTTCAAGGTAGGCCAAACCAAGATTGAATTGCTTGAATCAACTGATCCTGAAGGCCCTATAGGTAAATTTATCGAAAAACGTGGCGAGGGTGTTCACCACATTGCCTTTGCAGTGGAAAATCTCGAAAATGCGCTGGCAGAGGCCGAAGCCAATGGCATCCAGCTTATTGACAAGCAACCGCGCAAGGGTACCGAAGGCCTGCATATTGCCTTCTTGCACCCTAAGTCAACCGGTGGAGTTCTCACCGAATTATGCGAAAACAAAGCAGGTTAACCCAACAATAAATACTAATATACAACGCATGGAGCACCTTGAAAAGATAAAACAACTCATCGAACTACGTGAAAAAGCCAAACAAGGCGGGGGTGAGAACCGCATAGAAGCACAACATGCCAAAGGGAAATACACGGCTCGCGAGCGCATCGAAATGCTATTGGATGAGGGGAGCTTTGAGGAGTACGACATGTTTGTAACTCACCGCTGCCGCGATTTTGGTCTCGAAGACCAGCTATACCTGGGGGATGGAGTGATTACCGGTCATGGCACCATTGATGGCAGGGTGGTTTATGTTTTTTCGCAGGATTTCACCGTAATGGGCGGCTCGCTGAGCGAAACCTTTGCCAACAAGATCTGCAAGATTATGGATCAGGCCATAAAAGTTGGCGCTCCGATCATTGGTATCAACGATTCAGGCGGTGCCCGTATACAAGAAGGTGTGATGAGCCTGGCTGGTTATGCTGAAATTTTTCATCGCAACATCATGGCTTCGGGTGTGGTTCCGCAAATATCAGCCATTTTTGGCCCTTGCGCCGGCGGGGCAGTGTATTCGCCTGCCCTCACCGATGTGATCATCATGAGCGAAAAAAACAGCTATATGTTTGTTACCGGCCCCAAAGTTACCAAGGCTGTTACGGGCGAAGACATCAGTGTTGAAGACCTCGGTAGTGCCGGAGTACATACCAGCAAATCGGGAGTAGCACACTTCAGGGCCGAAAGCGAGGAAGAAGGCATCTTGCTGATCCGCAAACTATTGGAATACCTGCCTTCGAACAACCTCGAAGACCCTATCGTCACCGAGTGCACCGACCCTATTGACAGGCTTGAGGAGGAACTTAATTCCATCATTCCGTCAAATCCAAACCAGCCCTATGATGTGAAAGACATCATTTACTCCCTGGTTGACGACCGCGAGTTTCTGGAAATGCATCGTCACTATGCTAAAAACATTGTAGTGGGTTTTGCCAAGTTCAACGGCATACCTGTGGGTATTGTGGCCAACCAACCCAACTACCTGGCCGGTGTGCTCGATATTGACGCTTCAAAGAAAGCTGCCCGCTTTGTGCGTTTTTGCGATGCCTTCAACGTACCCCTTGTTACGCTGGTTGATGTGCCCGGATTCTTACCAGGCAGCCGCCAGGAGCATGGCGGAATTATTATTCATGGAGCCAAACTACTTTTTGCATATGGTGAGGCAACGGTACCCAAAGTGACGGTGACCTTGCGCAAATCCTATGGTGGAGCCCATGATGTGATGAGCTCCAAGCAACTGCGGAGCGACATCAACTATGCATGGCCATCGGCGGAAATTGCCGTGATGGGAGCCAAGGGAGCTATCGAGATTCTTGAAAGCAGCAACGTGGCAAAAATTGAAGACCCTGAAGAAAGGGCCAAATATATAGCCCAAAAAGAAACCGAGTATATTGAAAAGTTTGCCAACCCTTATATGGCTGCCAGGCATGGCTTTATTGACGATGTGATTGAGCCGCGCAATACCCGTTTCCGTGTGATTAGGGCCTTACAAACCCTAGCCACCAAGAAGGATACCAACCCTCCGCGCAAGCACAACAACATACCCTTGTAATAATAAAATGCCTGTTTAACCCTAAACTATTGCTTCAATGATATTGGCCAACATAAGCTTCGATCTATCAGCAATTGACGGTTTTGCCCTCACAGTAACCGTAGTAGGCTATGTTATCGTATTCCTTGCCTTGGTCGTGCTCTACTACGTTTATACGCTAATGCCCAAGGTTATACAGATAAGCATACGCAAAAAACTGCGGCGGCAGGGCAAAGAAAAACATGTGAAAGATGAACACCTTAGCATACCGGGCGAAGTGAATGCAGCCATCAGCATGGCATTGATTCTCTATTTTAGCGATGCCCACGACGAAGAAAGCACGGTGATGACCATCAAAAGGGTTTCGAAACGCTATTCGCCGTGGAGTTCAAAAATCTACAGTCTGGATAAATACCATAGATAAAAGAGTAATCACTTTTGAGCAAATTGAGCAAATATGAAGAAATTTGAGTTTACCATCAGTGGTAATAAATATGAAGTGGAGTTCAAAATGTTTGAAGAAAACATTGCAGAAATTGAGGTCAACGGCACCCATTACACTGTTGAGGTTCACCGCGAAATAAAAACCACTAAAACTCCCAAACTGGTGAGGTCGGAAGTGATCACTACCCGGGCTGAAAGTAAGATCAGGAAAACCTTAGCTTCCGCTACACTTAGCATCACTGCACCCTTGCCAGGAACCGTTATCCAAGTGTTTGTCAGGGAAGGCGAAACAGTTAAGAAAGGCGATAAACTACTGACTTATGAAGCCATGAAGATGGAGAACAGTGTGCTGGCCGAAAAAGATGGAACCATCAGGACTATAAAAGTAACTACCGGGCAAAGCATCCTGCAAGGCGATGTTTTGATGGAGATTGCCTGATTTTAAACTACTTAACCAAGCTATAGAATGAAAAGACTATTAACGGTGCTTGGCATCATCGGAATCCTTACCATGGTCAGCTTTGTGGTTGCACAGGTTGAACAGCCTTCCGATACCACAACCAGCGAACATACAATGGATAGCGATACAGTTGTTATTGCTAACACCGAGTATAAAGATATTAGTGACCTGATTAAGGAAACCGAAGAGGCTACCCAAACAGGCTTAAAACGGTTTTGGAGCTATACTGGTTTTCGCAATGCCAAACCTGGCAACATCATCATGCTGCTGGTTGGTCTGTTCTTCATCTACCTGGCTATACGCTACGACTATGAACCGTTGCTGCTCATCCCTATCGGAACGGGCATTTTGCTAGGGAATATTCCCTTTTTCCAGGATGGTGGTTTTAACCTGCAATTAGGTATCTACCAGGAAGGTAGCGTGCTCAGCTATCTTTATTTAGGGGTGATGAAAGGCATCTACCCCCCGCTGATCTTCCTGGGAATCGGTGCCATGACTGACTTCTCGTCGCTCATTTCAAATCCGCGCCTGATGCTGTTGGGCGCTGCTGCACAACTTGGAATTTTTATTACTTTTCTGGGAGCGCTGGCCTTTGGTTTCGATCCGAGAGAGGCCGGATCAATCGGGATCATCGGTGGCGCTGATGGCCCCACGGCTATTTTTCTTTCATCGCAACTTTCGCCGAAGCTCATTGGGCCTATTGCCATTGCAGCCTACTCATATATGGCCCTGGTTCCTGTGATTCAACCACCCATCATGCGACTTCTCACAAACAAAAAGGAACGCCTGATTCGTATGAAGCCCCCCCGTTCGGTTTCGAAAATTGAAAAAATATTGTTCCCTATAATCGGCCTGTTGCTCACCACTTTTATTGCACCCAGTGCCCTACCTTTGCTCGGCATGTTATTCTTTGGCAATATATTGAAAGAGAGTGGCGTAACAAAACGTTTGGCAGATACAGCCCGAACTGCTTTGATTGATATCGTAACAATGATTCTTGGGCTCACTGTGGGTGCTTCAACACAAGCCGATGTGTTCCTGACACCTCAATCGGTTTTTATTTTTATTCTTGGTGCCGTTTCGTTTATGATCGCCACCGCTGGTGGCGTTGTGTTTGCCAAAGTGATGAATCTGTTTCTGAAAGAAGGTCAACTGATTAACCCGCTGGTGGGAGCCGCGGGAGTTTCGGCTGTGCCCGACAGCGCTAGGGTAGTACAGCAGGAAGGTCTGAAATATGACCCGTCGAACCATCTGCTTATGCATGCTATGGCCCCTAATGTGGCGGGTGTAATTGGTTCGGCAGTAGCGGCCGGTATTCTATTAAGTTTTTTACTAAATTAGCGCCATGCTTATTATTGGAATTGCTGGAGGTTCAGGGTCGGGCAAATCAACCGTGGTAAAGAAAATTACCAAAATGCTGCCCAAAGAATCAGTAGTGGTCATCCCGCAGGATGCTTACTACCGCGATAATGGTCATCTGACCCCCGAAGAAAGGGCAAAAATTAATTTCGACCACCCTTCGAGTATTGAATTCAACCTACTCATCAGGCACCTCGAGCAACTCAAAAGTGGGCAGTCCATTGAAATGCCCATTTATAGCTACCTCACTTGCGCACGGGCAAAGGAAACCATCACCGTTGTGCCGAAAGCGGTAGTCATCGTCGAAGGCATTCTCATCCTCACCAACCCCCGGTTGCGCGCCAGGATGGACATCAAGGTGTTTGTAGATGCCGATGCCGACGACCGCCTGATGCGCATCATTCGTCGTGATATCGAAGAGCGTGGCAGGTCGTTTATCCAGGTACTCGATCATTACGAAAAGTATGTGAAACCCATGCACCTGCTTTTTATCGAACCCAACAAACGCTATGCCGACATCATTGTTCCGCTGGGTGGCACCAACCAGGTAGCCATTGATATCCTCACCTCTCGTATTTTCAGGCAACTGACGCAGTTGTAAACTTATTCGAGCTGCCATTATGGCGCATTATCTGGTTTCGCTTATTCGTTATCAGACATATTGGCGTTAATTTATTAGAAAATTCACCGGAGTTTACACAGTTTTAAACCTGTGCTGGGGTGATCATAAAAAAACGACACTATGTATAATGCTGTAAAATAATGCATTAGGTTTGTAATAATGTAAAACAATCCTTTTTTACTCCTATTCTGATTCCTGGTGGTATAGTATTTGAACTTAGCTGGAAGTGGCCATAAAAAACACGGTCAAATCAACAATGTCAAACAAAAACAATTAGGAGGATTAAACCATGTTACCAATGTTAAGAAAAGGAACTGTATTCCCGTCAATCGTTGATGATTTCTTTGGAAAAGACTTTTTGACGGGCTTTTTCGACGATCGTACTGGCATCAGCATGCCATCGGTAAACATCATCGAAGACAAGGATGATTTCAGGATCGAGTTGGCTGCGCCCAGTCTCGACAAAGAAGATTTCAAACTTGACCTTCACAACAATGTGCTGACAATTTCTTCGGAAAAAGAGCAAAAAAACAAAGAAGAAGACGGCAGATATATGCGTCGGGAATTTTGTTATCATTCATTCAGGCGCTCTTTTGCTCTTCCTAACACAGTGCAAACCAATAAGATCACTGCATCGTATAAAGATGGTGTGCTCAACATTGTGATTCCCAAAAGGGATGAAGACAAAGAAAAGCCTGCACGCGAAATCAAAATTTCTTAATCGCCTGACTGAAAGCAATAAAAGCTGGCCAGCATACGCTGGCCAGCTTTTGTTGTTCAATAGGATAGTATATTCACCCTAGCTCCATTTGACTGATTGAAGGAACTTAAATCTTCTCCCTGGCATGCTTCAGGATGTTGTAGAGCAATTCTTTGGCTCTGAAAAGCTGTACTTTAACGGTTCCAAGCGGGAGGTTGAGCTCTTTTGCTATTTCTTCGTAGGAATACTCTTTGAAAAAACGAAGGGTAATAAGTTGGCGGTAGTGGGGTTTCAGACGCTGTATAACTTCCTGCATGATTAATGCTTTTTGCTTGCGGATGATGTTTTCTTCGGGGTCGGGTTGCTGGCAGGGGTAATTGCGTTCAACAAAAAAGCCATCCTGCATTTCATGTGGTTCGTCAATGGAATAATGCCGTGGTTTTTTCTTCCGCAGATGGTCAATGCAATTGTTTGAAGCTATCTTGAATAACCAGGAACTAAAAGCAAATTCAGGAGTGTAAAGATGAAGATTTTTGAATGCTTTACCGAATGCCTCGATCGTGAGGTCATCGGCTACTGCACTATCGTTGGTCATTTTCAGTAGCATCTCATAAACCGCGTCCCAATTGGCATCCATTAATTGAGCATAGGCTTTCTGATTGCCTTCATGTAAGGCTTCCAGAATCAGTTGGTAATCTTTCTGTGCCTTCTTGGATTGTGTGGGATCTATTTCCATGGTTGACTTGGAGATACCGTATTGCTCATTGCAAGAAATGGATTGAAAAAAGCGAAAAACGGATCAAGCAACAGCGAAGATAGAAATAAACTCTTTTGATTCAGTTTCTTCGACGCCAATCCCATCAATACCAAACGTGTGATCATCCGGAAAGCATGAATACCAAGTATCCAATAGAATTCAAACTTAAAAATCAACAAGGCCGCCAATAGCAGGTAATAAGCAATTCCGCTTCCCGAATAAATTCCCAGCACGACTTTGAATTTTGTGCGATAATGCTCTCCGGTAGTAAAATGACGGCGTTTTTGTATGATCCAGGCGTCCAATGATGTGTTGAGTTTGGATATGGTATGGCTGTTTTTTTCAATTTCAATAACTGTATTTCTGCGGGTGGCAGCCCCGTTGACAAAAAGGTCATCGTCGCCAGGGCCGATCTTGTAATGACTGATAAATCCTTTTTGCTCATAAAACAATGATTTGCGGTATGCAAGGTTTCTACCCACACCCATGTAAGGCAGTCCGGCCAATGCATATGAAAAATACTGCAAGGCTATATGAAAAGTGTCGAAGCGAATAAGCAGGTTGAGCAGACCTGGTTTCTTCGGATATGGACTAAAACCGAGTACAATGGAGGTTTGGTCAGTAAACCGGGCTTGCATATTCCGTATCCACTGATTGGAAGCAGGAATACAGTCGGCATCGGTTAGAAGCAAAATTTCGTTTTGAGCCGATTTAATTCCTACCGAAAGGGGAAATTTCTTGCTGCGGAAAAAAGTCACACTATTTGAGACATTAACGATTTTAAGGTTGGGATAAATCTGCGAAAGCTCGAGCAGGATTTCCTTACTTTCGTCGGTGGATGTATCATTCACCACAATCACTTCATAGTCAGGGTAGTCCTGCTCGAGAATTAATGGCAGATTTTGGAGAAGGCTATATGCCTCGTTGTGGGCGCAAATCACCACCGAAACCGGTTGGTCGGGAGTTTCGGTGGTAGGTCTGCGATAGAATGCCAGGCGGCCGAAAAAGTACCAGTAATAGAACAACTGGATCATAATAGCGATCAGAAATAATCCGGCGATCAGTAATAAATAATTTGGGTAAAAATACAGGGCTTGCATACATAGCTTACTTGAGTCGGCAAAAATATACAACTCCACTAAATAGTCTAATTTTGGCACATTAAAAGTTATTACCGTATAGTGAACAATATGAAGTTCGACATACATGCAATAGATCCGGGTTCATCGGCGAGGGCAGGATGCTTGCATACCCACCATGGGGACGTCGAAACACCGGTATTTATGCCAGTTGGAACAGCCGGGGCGGTGAAAGCGGTACATTTCAAGGAACTGGCTGATGATATCAAAGCCCGCATCATCTTGGGCAACACCTATCATTTGTACCTGCGCCCTGGGTTGGATGTATTGGAAAAGGCCGGCGGTTTGCATCATTTCAACGGGTGGAAGAAACCCATCCTTACCGATAGCGGAGGCTACCAGGTTTATTCCCTTGCCGACCGCCGAAAGATGACAGAAGAAGGTGTTATTTTTCAGTCTCATATTGACGGCTCACGTCATATTTTTACCCCCGAAAATGTGATGGACATACAACGCAGCATTGGAGCTGACATCATCATGGCATTCGATGAATGCACGCCCTATCCATGCGACTATGATTATGCCCGTCAATCGGCGGAACGAACACATCGCTGGCTTCACCGGTGCATTGAAAGAATAAAAACCACAGAACCAAAATACGGTTACCAGCAAACCCTTTTCCCCATAGTGCAGGGCAGTGTGTATGCTGATTTACGCCGCATATCGGCCGAAACGATTGCCGGGGCGGGTGCGGCAGGTAACGCCATCGGTGGTCTATCGGTGGGGGAACCCATAGAAATAATGTACGAAATGACAGACCTGGTGTGTCGCATAATGCCCAGCGACAAACCCCGTTACCTGATGGGAGTTGGCACGCCAGTCAATATCCTCGAAAGCATTGCACTTGGTATTGACATGTTCGACTGTGTAATGCCCACCCGAAACGGCCGTAACGGTATGCTCTTCACCTGCAATGGCATCATCAACATCAAGAATGAGAAATGGAAAGAAGACTTTTCGCCAGTGGATGCGGATGGAACCTCTTTTGTTGATGGCGAATACTCAAGAGCCTACCTTCGCCACCTGTTCATTTCGGGCGAGATGCTTGGACCCATGATAGCCAGCACACACAACCTGGCTTTTTACCTTTGGCTGGTTGATGAGGCCAGGGAAAGAATCATGGCCGGTGATTTTAACCAGTGGAAAAATCGGATGGTTCAGCGTCTGTCCCAGCGGCTGTAGGGATGCAATAATAAGAGGAATAAACGTTTAATCTGAAAAACTATCGCGGAACGAAATTTTGCCGAAACAGTTGCAGGAATATTACGGAACACATGAAAACAATTGATTGGTACATCATCCGGAAATTTCTCGGCACATTTTTCTTCTCTATCTTGTTACTATCAATCATCATCATCATCTTCGACATCTCGGAAAAGATTGATGACTTCATCGAAAAGGATGCCCCGCTAAATAAGATTATTTTTTCTTACTACTTCAGCTTCCTGCCATTTTTCATAAATCAATTCAGTGCGCTTTTTACTTTTATTTCGGTAGTCTTTTTCACTTCACGCATGGCTGCCAACACCGAGATTATTGCTATCTTGAGTAGCGGCGTTAGTTTTTGGCGGTTGATGCGCCCTTACCTGATCTCTGCTGTTATCCTCGCCCTGCTTTCATTTGTGTTGGCAAGCTATGTAATACCGGTAACCAACAGGACCATGTTTGATTTCGAAAAAATTTACATCAAAAATCCCAGGCATAGTACGGTGCTCAATATGCACATGCAAATCAGTCCCGGGGTGTATGTATATATAGAACGCTACAACAACATACAGGATATTGGTTATAAATTTTCGATGGAGAAAATTGACAGCACCGGGCTGTATTACAAGCTTACGGCCGATGCCATCAAATGGGACAGTGTGAGTGCCCGGTGGAAGATTGAAACATACCAGATAAGGGAGATTGACAGCCTGGGTGAAAGAATCTACACGGGCCAAACCATTGATACAACCCTTAACATTACCCCTTCTGACTTTTACTTCGACATTGAGTTGGTCAAGGTTTATACCCTTCCGCAGATCAACAAAAAAATTGCTATAGAAGAGCTGAAAGGCTCGGGTTCAGTGGTAGAGTTTAGGGTTGAAAAGTATAAACGTATTGCTTTTCCGTTCGCCAACATCATCCTCACCCTCATTGGTTTTTCAGTATCGAGCCGAAAATTAAGAGGCGGTACTGGTCTGCATTTGGGCATAGGGCTTGCCATCACATTTTCTTTTGTGCTTTTTATGCAAATATCCATCGTATTTGGAACCTATGGCGACCTGCCTCCATTGCTTGCTACCTGGCTGCCAAATATTATTTTTGGAGCGTTGGCTTTTCTGATAATTAAATTTGCACCCAAATAAGCCTTACAATTTACGCTGCCACAAAAAATACTGGCTTTTGGCTTCAAGAATTCCCGGATCGTTGCTGAAAAGGCCAAAAATTCCCGACCCGCTGCCGGTGAGTGAAGCATAATCGGCTCCCTGGTCATAAAGAATATTTTTTAGCACCTCCACTTCAGGGTTTTTTTTGAACACAGCATTTTCAAAGTCATTCTCCAGGCGGTTTTTCCATTCTTTCACCGGAAGGTTTATGATTTCTTCGAGCGAGTTCTTCCTGGGTCGTGGCGCGATTGAAGAATAAGCCCAGGTGGTGCTGATGGCTGTCGGGGGTATAACAATAGCAATGTAAAATCCTGAAAGACTAAGGGCTATGGGTTTGAGCAGCTCGCCCCGGCCGGTGGCAATGGCTGGCTTGTTGAGGATGAAAAAAGCACAGTCGCTTCCGATCTGGCGGGCATAGGCCCGCATCTGTTGCTCATCCATACCTAGCTTAAAATGCTCGTTCAACAATTTAATGGCAAAGGCAGCATCGGACGAACCGCCACCTAATCCTGAACCCATAGGGATGGTTTTGTGCAGGTGAATGTGCAGCGGGGGGAAATAATAATCTTTTTTAAGCAACTCATAAGCCTTTTTCACAAGATTATCTTCCACCTTAGCAGGTATGTTCAGGCCTGTGGTGCGAAACACTTCGTTGCCAGGTTCCACCTCCATAATCTCAAGTATCTCGTGTAGCGGGACTGGATAGAAACAAGTTTCGATCTCATGAAATCCGTCGGGTCGCTTGTTTTTGATCCATAAACCCAGATTTATTTTCGCATTGGGGAAGACTACCATTGTGTGTGTTGGTTTTAACTGCCAAGGGGCGATGGGTATGACATCGGGTGCCCACGAAATTTTTTACTAAATTAAAAAAAAGCCGCATTAAATCTTCCTTTACAGCTATCACGTGCGCGATTATTCTTCGAGCTGCTGAAATAAAAATTGTTGGTAAATTTTTTGGATGCAAACATGGGATGAAATATTCATCGTAACTTTGAATCCTTCGGCACACATTCAATTATTATTGTCCCGGAAACCATTCATCGCAAAAAAACTGAAAGAATGCCTCTATTTAATACAGTGATTTCCTGGTTGATGAAAAGAAGAATCCACCAGATTGAGCTGTTCATGAGATATCCGCATGAAGTGCAAATGGAGTGCTTCAAATCATTAATCAACCAGGCTGAGAATACTGAATGGGGGAAAAATTATAATTTTTCTTCCATCAAAACTCCCATTGATTTCAAAAACCGGGTTCCCCTGAGCCACTACGAAGACCTTAAACCTTACATCGAACGTATGCGATTGGGCGAGCAAAACATCTTGTGGCCAACCGACATTAGATGGTTTGCCAAATCGTCGGGCACCACATCCGACAAGAGTAAATTTATCCCGGTGAGCCGGGAAGCACTTGATGAGTGCCACTTTAAAGGAGGGAAAGACCTGCTTTCGATCTATTGCAACAACCACCCCAACACGCGCCTTTTCACCGGAAAAGTCCTGGGAATGAGCGGTACACACAACATGCACGATGCCGATGCTACCAGCTTTCACGGCGATGTATCGGCGATCCTTCTCCAACACCTCCCATGTTGGATAAACTTTGTGCGCACACCCAACCGCTCGATTGCCTTGATGGATGAATGGGAAAGCAAAATTGAGCTTATGGCACAAATAACTATAAATGAAGATGTTACAAATATTACAGGGGTTCCCTCCTGGACTCTTATTCTGCTTAAACGAATATTGGCTGCAACAGGCAAGCATTCCATTGCAGAAGTGTGGCCTAACCTCGAATTGTTTGTGCATGGAGGAGTGAATTTTGATCCATACCGTGAGCAATTCCGAAAGATCACAACACCAGCCCTAAATTATCTTGAAGCCTATAACGCCTCAGAAGGATTTTTTGGCCTGCAATACCTGAGCGATAGCAGCGACCTTTTACTTATGCTCGACTACGGCATCTATTATGAATTCATTCCCCCTAATGAGTTGGATAATGAAAATCCCAACACCCTGCAATTGCATCAGGTGGAGGTGGAGGTCCCCTATGCGCTGGTTATTTCGACCAATGCGGGTTTGTGGAGGTACCAGATTGGCGACACTATAAAATTTACCAGCGTGTCACCATATAGTATCCGCATCACCGGCCGCACCAAAAGTTTTATTAATGCTGTGGGTGAGGAATTGATGATTGAAAATGCCGAAAAGGCAATAGCTTATGCCTGCGAAAAAACCAAGGCCCTGGTGAATGAATACACAGCAGCACCTATGTATTTCAGCGACAATAGCAATGCGGCCCACGAATGGTTGATCGAGTTCACTATTCCGCCCACCGATTTTGCCTACTTTACCGAAATGCTCGACACTGCCCTTAAAGCTAACAACAGCGACTACGAAGCCAAACGCCATCACAACCTTGTGCTGCGCTCTCCGGTGATTCGCACGCTCCCACCCAAAACATTTTATAACTGGATGAAAATAAAAGGCAAGCTTGGCGGGCAACATAAAGTGCCCAGGCTTTCGAACGACCGCAAACACGTGGAAGAGATATTAACATTAATCAAATCCCGTTGAAGAATTTGTATTTTTGAAGCGCATCATAAGAATAATAAAAAACCTATTAATTATGCATCACATCGCCATTGCAGGAAACATCGGATCGGGAAAAACTTCACTCTCAGAATTACTTTCAAAACATTTTGTTTGGGAAGCCCATTACGAAGATGTTGAATCGAACCCCTATCTTCACAGTTTTTATGAAGACATGCAGCGCTGGTCGTTCAACCTGCAGATATATTTCCTCAACAGCCGTTTCAGGCAGATTGTAAACATCCGCAACAGTGGCAAAACAGTGGTGCAAGACCGTACGATTTATGAAGATGCCCATATTTTTGCGCCCAACCTGCATGCCATGAACTTGATGTCAACCCGCGATTTCGACAACTATCGTTCACTGTTCGACCTAATGAGTTCGTTCATCAAACCGCCCGATTTGCTTATTTACCTCAGGGCCAGTGTCCCCACATTGGTGCAGCAGATACAAAAGCGCGGGCGGGAATACGAAAACTCTATCCGCCTTGATTACCTGCGATCACTCAACGAACGGTATGAGGCATGGATAAGTGGTTATGACATCGGCAAATTGCTGATCATTGATGTTGACAGTGTGAAATTCATTGATAACCCCGAAGGGCTCGGTTTCATCATCAACCGCATCAATGCTGAGCTGCACGGTTTGTTCCGCTAAGGGCCGGATTTTATTATTTCGTTTCGCACCGCCAGAATTTCACTGGCAATTTCTTCGATGGGTTTATTGGTTACCCTGATGACGGGCCATTCGGGTCGGCGTTTAAATAAATTGTTGGCATAATTTATCTCGTGCTGCACATATTCGAGGTTTGCGTAGTGGTCAACCAACACACCAAGGTATTCCTGCCGTACATGGCGCAGGGATGCGAGATTATGGGCATACGTAGTGAGGCAAAATACCCGTCCCTGGGGTAAATTGTATATCTGTTCGGGCATTGCCAAATCCAGTATAACAGGCACATTGGCTACAAACCAACCCTTGAAAGCCAGGTAGATACTCAAAGGCGTTTTGAATGTCCGCGAAACCCCGAGTAGTACAATTTCGGCCTTGTGCAACTCATCAGGGCGCTGGCCATCATCATGTTGGAAGGCAAACTGCATGGCATCAATACGTTTAAAATACTCACGGTTGATTTCGCTGAATAGCCCAGGCTTCTCGGTGGGCGAGTGCCTGAAAAACCCCGAGAGCCTGGCCAGCAAAGGCCCCATCAGATCAATGGTTTCAACATTTTTCTTACGGGCAGTGGTGATCATCACCTCCCTCAGCTGGTTCGACACGAGGGTATGAACAATAAACCCTTTTGCGACATGGGATTCTTTTACTGCTTGCTCAATATCATCTTCAGTGCGGATTTCGGAATGAAGAATAATTTCGACATCCTGGTCAGGAAATTGCATAAGAGCAGCCCGCAGGGCTTGGGTGGCGGTGCGACCAGTGCCATCGGAAACGATAAAAACCTTATGCATTACTATTGATTTAAGCAAACGCTAAGATACTGAAAAATTATGCAGGGGATCATTATCTTTGTAACCCAAAAAAATGGCCCATGAGCAACATCATCTGCATTATACCGTCCCGCTACACTTCAACACGTTTTCCGGGGAAACCTTTGGTTGACATCGGGGGTAAAACCATGATTCAACGGGTTTATGAGCAGGTTCGGTTGGCTACAGCCATCCACGAAGTTTACATTGCTACCGACGATGTCCGCATTTTTAACCACGTTGAAACATTTGGGGGCAATGTAATAATGACATCGCCAAACCACGATACCGGTACTGAGCGTTGCTTGGAAGCCTACCAAGTGATTGCAGCGCAATCAGGAAAAGCTTACGACGTGGTGATAAACGTTCAGGGCGATGAACCATTTATCGTGCCGTCGCAAATTGATTTGCTTGCCGGATGTTTTTCTGAGCCGGACGTTAAAATTGCCACATTGGTAATGCCTATTAACGATGTAGCAGACCTTTCGAATTCCAATGTTGTGAAAGTTGTAGTTGATTTCCGTGGCCAGGCATTGTATTTCTCAAGATCGGCTGTGCCCCATGTGCGTGGTTATGATGCCAAGGAGTGGATTAACCATCATAAATTCTACAAGCACATTGGTATGTATGCATGGAGAAGCGAAGTGCTGCCAAGAATTTGCTCTCTGCCTCCCTCGCCGCTCGAGAAAGCCGAAAGCCTTGAGCAACTCCGATGGCTCGGGAATGGTTTCAGCATCCTTACTAAAGTTACTGACCATGAAACCGTTGCCATTGATACCCCCGAAGATTTGTTAAAACTTACCAACATCAGATAGATAATAGCGGTATTGTTCTTACCTTTGATTTCAGAAAAAACATCCGGATATGGGTATCGAAAAATATTTATACGAACTGCTTTTTAAACACGAATGTGTGATTGTGCCAGGTTTTGGCGGGTTCATCAAAAACTATCAGGCTGCCACCATCCAAGCCGGGACCCATATTTTTAGCCCACCAAAGCAGTACCTCGTCTTCAATGCTGGGTTGACTATAAACGACGGACTGCTTGCCACCCATATTGCCTCAAAGGAGAAGCTACATTTCGACGAAGCCATGTCACTCATCGAACGCGATGTTACCACCTGGCGCGAGAGGATGCGTGTCGGGAAAAAGATTACACTGCTCGATATCGGTACATTCCACTATAATAGTGAAGAGAGAGTTGTTTTTGAGCCCGACCGGGAAACAAATTTTTTTTTAGACATCTATGGGATGAATTCGTTTGTAGCGCCCCCGGTTTCAAGCAGGGCTAAACGCAAACATTCCGCGGCAGCTTATTCGAACAGGCATATACGAAAGCCTGCACCTGCCACACTCAAGGTGTTTCTCAAAGCTGCGGTAATCACCATCCCGCTTATTGCAGCCGGATTGTGGGCTACTATGAACCAGGATACCATTCGCCAATATGCCCGCCAATCGGCAAGCATCATCAGCCACCTTTTCGAAGTTCCTGCCAATGATGCAACACCTACTGATAAAACAGCCACTTTCCAACATCAAGCTGCTAAACCCATGTTGGAAGACATTGTTGAAGAATCTGATCTTGAATATATTGCAGAGATAACAACCGAAGCATCTGCGGAAGAAAAATCAGATGAAGTTAGAACCATAAACCCATCTTCTTTACACTCCGAACCATCTATGATACCGGCCAAAGGATATCACGTCATCATCGGCTCCTTTTCAAAATCAACCAATGCTTCGCACCTCAGCGAGCAGTTTATCACCCAAGGCTACAACTCATCAGTCATCGAAAGTGCCGAAGGGATGTATCGTGTGAGCCTGACGTCGTATCCATCATACCAAGAAGCCCTGAGCTATCTGAACAACCTGAGAAAGCAATCCCATCCGGATGCCTGGTTGCTGCGGCTGTAAATCAACAGCCTCTTGCCAACACTAAACTACCGTGAGCAAACGAAAACTTCAACGATTCGAGGAGTGTGAGACTTTTAACAATCTCTTCCAGCTCGGGTATTTTGATTTGCTAAGCGATTTCAGAATGAAAGGCAATTGGAGAAAAGATTATTTTAAGAATGACAACCCAATTGTGCTCGAGCTGGGGTGCGGAAAAGGCGAATATACCGTAAACCTGGCAATTCAGAACCCCTCGATCAATTACATCGGCATTGACAGCAAAGGTGCGAGGCTGTGGCGAGGCTGCCGCAATTCCATTGATAATCAGCTTGATAATGTTGCCTTCGTCAGAACCCATATCGAGCAGATTGAACAACTTTTTGCGCCAGGCGAAATCAGCGAAATATGGATTACCTTTCCCGATCCCCAGCTACGAAAAGAACGAAAAAGGCTGACCTGCCCACGCTTTTTGAAGCACTATCGAAACATACTTGCTACCGACAGCCTCATCCACCTGAAAACTGACAACATACCCCTGTATGACTACACGCTGCGGGTGATCCGATCAGCCGGGCACAAACTGTTATTTCACACAAACGACCTCTATGGCGACGATGTGCAGGACGTGGCTTCCTCTATCCAGACTTTCTACGAAAAAATGTTCCTGGAGCAGGGGATGAAGATAACCTATCTTCGATTTCGACTGAACCATATTGAATAGCTGGCCAGCAATCTTATGGAAATTTTTAAAACAGATCAGATTTCATTTTTCGAGCAGGTATACGAAGTGGCGAAGCTCATTCCCTGCGGGCGGGCCACCTCGTATGGTGCCATTGCCGCCTATCTTGGCACAAAGAAATCAGCACGAATGGTAGGCTGGGCAATGAATGGTTCGCACCACAGCAACGAGAATATTCCAGCCCACAGGGTTGTGAACCGAAATGGACGACTCACCGGCAAACACCATTTTGGCGGAGCAGACATCATGCAACAACTGCTTGAAAACAAAGGAATTGCTGTTGAAGATGACACCATCATTGATTTCGACAGGATTTTCTGGGACCCGGCTAAAGAGCTGTTAAACGGTAACTACTCAGCAGTAATTAAAGGTGACAATTGAGCGGCAACGGCAGTTGCAGCGACAGTTGACTCGCACACCGAAAGTCCCGTCCATACGGGGTGCGGGGCAACTTTTTGATGTGGCAAAATTAGTAACGAAGTGGTTTTTACCTGGATATTCGCACCAAGCCGACTCCGCGTAGCGGTCATATTGGGCCGCCAGGGAGGTATTTGGTTTTGGGATGTTGGCATGATGGCAATCTTTGTTTGTTTTAAAACCAATAGGTTGGCGGATGAATATTTAGACATAACCAACCGGTTGCAAATTCCGACTGGTTCATCTTTCTCATTTGCAGTGAGTTCAAGCATAAAATCTTCAAATAAATGTTCAATATTCCTTTTATCTTGTTGGTTCAATGAATTTGTCGGCAACCCTAAGTCCTACAAGCCCACTCTCCTTAGGAGAGACAATTTTCAATTTGTCCTTACCATTGAAACCCAACTGCCGGAATATTCTTATTTTTACGATTCTAAATTAAAATAACATTCCGCTGCCATGAACTATACCAAGGAGGCTGTGCTCAACGCATTGCGGCATGTCAACGATCCTGACCTCAGAAAAGACTTAGTGACACTGAACATGATTGAAGACATCAGGATTGATGGCACCAGCATATCTTTCAAGCTGGTTCTTACCACCCCGGCATGCCCACTAAAGCACCAGATGCAGAAAGAGTGCATCGCAGCCATCCACAAATATATTGATCCCTTGGCAGAGGTGGAGGTAGAGCTTAGCTCGCGGGTAACAAGTCCACGGGTGCAAACCGGTGATTTTCTAAAAGGTGTGAAAAACATCATCGCTGTTGCATCGGGCAAGGGTGGCGTAGGCAAATCAACCGTTGCTGTGAACCTGGCCGTGGCATTGGGAAAAACCGGTTCAAAAGTAGGACTGGTTGACGCTGACATTTATGGCCCCTCAATACCCCTGATGTTAGGCCTGATGAATGCCCGTGTGGGCGCTATTGAAATTGATGGGAAAACAAAAGTGATACCCATCCGCAAACATGGCATCAGCATACTCAGCATCGGGTTTTTTATCGAATCCGAAAAAGCATTGCTCTGGCGAGGGCCTATGGCATCAAACGCCCTCACACAACTATTCACCGAAGCTGAATGGGGCGAGTTGGATTATATGGTAATTGATATGCCGCCGGGAACAGGTGACATACATCTTACATTGGTTCAGAAACTACCCGTATCGGGTGCGGTGATTGTTACCACACCGCAGGAAATAGCTCTTGCCGATGCCCGCAAAGCCATCGCCATGTTCAGGCAAAACCGGGTAAACGTGCCCATTCTTGGCTTTGTTGAAAACATGTCGTATTTCATCCCTGCCGAACTGCCCGAAAACCGTTACTACGTTTTTGGCAAGGATGGTGGTACCAGGCTCGCTGCCGAATATAATGTACCTTTGCTTGGCAGCATTCCTTTAGTACAAGGCATCTGCGAAGCGGGCGACAATGGAAATCCAGCGGTATTAAATGAAAACTCGCTCACAGGGAAGGCGCTCATCGAAATGGCCGATAATGTGGCCCGTCAAGTAGCCATTCGCAATGCCACCCTCCCTCCAACTCAACCGGTTAAAATGAATACTTGGCTACCAGCATAGAAGAAATTAATACAAATACCTAATACAATGAATTCAAATGTTGACCTCATTAATAAAGTGCAATCCGTTATTGAACAGGTGCGGCCTTACTTGCAAGCCGACGGCGGCGACATACGTTTTGTAGAACTTACTGATGATAATATTGTGAAAGTTGAACTGCAGGGAGCTTGTGGCAGTTGCCCATACAGCCGAATGACACTCAAGAACGGAGTTGAACAGGCTGTGAAAAGGGCACTTCCGGAGATCAAAGCGGTGGAAGAAGCTTAATTCGTCAAGATTTCTAAATTAAGCCTTAATCCGTGAATGAAATTATAAACTCACCGTCATTGCGAGGGAGCACAGCGACCGAAGCAATCCCTTTATAATCGGAGAGATTGCTTCGTGCCTCGCAATGACGAATACCTTCACGGCTTCAGGTTAAGTTCTTTTATCATTGGCAAAGGTACTTTGTCACAAGGGGCATACGTCTGCCCGGACCAAAAGCCTTGGATGATACCCTCAATATGGGTGGGGTTTGATAGCGCTTCCATTCGTTGATGTTGACCATTCTCAGCACTTTCAGCACCACGTGGTAGTCGAAACCCATGCTGATGATCTGGTCGGGCCCACGGCTATTTTCAATATACTCGAACAAAATCTTGTCGAGGATTTCGTATTCGGGAAGGCTGTCAGTGTCTTTCTGATTAGGCCTGAGCTCGGCCGATGGTGGCTTGCGGATAATGTTCTGCGGGATAATCTCTTTGTTCCTGTTTATGTAATTGGCCAGATCATATACTTGCGTTTTATACACATCACCTAGCACCGAAAGCCCTCCGCACATGTCGCCATAAAGCGTACCATAGCCAACGGAAGCCTCGCTCTTGTTGCTGGTATTAAGCAGGATACATCCGAATTTATTAGCGAATGCCATCAAAGTCACCGCTCTGATGCGCGCTTGCAGATTTTCTTCGGTGATATCGAAAGGTAAATGGCTAAAATATGGTGTGAGCTCGGAAAGAAATGACTGATAGGGTTCTTTTATTTCGATAACTTCATGCGGTGTGCCCAGGCGCGACAACATGTCGAGCGCATCATCCATTGAATGTTGGGTCGAAAATTCGGATGGCAACAGCAGGCTCATCACATTCTCTGCCCCCAGTGCCTGAGCAGCCAAGGCAAGCACCAAGGCCGAATCAATACCTCCTGAGAGGCCAAGGATTGATTTATTGAACCCCATCTTACTAAAATAATCGCGGATGCCCATCACCAAGGCATCATGTATCAGTGCTGCATCAGACGGTTGTTCCTTGCTTTGCACCTCCCGTAATTGGGTGGTATCGAATATTTTGAAATCTTCGTGGAAACGGTCGAGCTCTCCAACAAGCCTTCCTGCTGAGTCGAACACCATACTTTCGCCATCGAACAAGAGTTCGGCCTGACCTCCTACCTGGTTCACAGAAATCAATGGGAGACTATATTTAGCTGCATTGCGCGAGAACACTTCCCTGCGCCGGCCCGATTGCCGGTAGTGAAACGGGGAGGCTGCAATATTTATGATGATATCGGGCTGCTGTTTGATCAATTCACCCATGGGCACGAGCGTGTAAAGTGCATGATCGCCAACGCTCCATAGGTCTTCGCAAATGGTAATAGCCAGCCGCCCATAAGGGAGGTCAATGGTGTGAAAAACAGTATTGGGTTCAAAATAACGGTGTTCATCAAAAACATCATAGTTGGGTAGCAGTGTTTTATGTACAACAGAATGTATTTTACTATCGTGCAGCACAATAGCGGCATTAAAAAGTAGTTTTCCTCGCGGATTGGGATTTGCAACAGGGCATCCGATGATGGCGGTAATACCCTGACATTCTGCTGCCAAAGATTGAACCGAGGCTTGGCAACGTTGAATAAAATGATCGAATTCGAGGAAATCGCCCGATGGATAACCCGGAATACAAAGTTCGGAAAACACCACCAAATCAGCTTGGGCATCGTTGGCCTTCCGGATGTAATTCTTGATTTTCAGGGTGTTATTCTCAAAATCCCCTATCAAGAAGTTTAGCTGCGCGAGGGCTATTTTCATGGTTGCAAAATGTATTCTAAATTTATGCGTTACTGTGTGAATGGCTTGGTAGTGCGAATTTAGAAAATTTATGGCCAATATCAATCCCACAACATACACAAGCCCGAAATAATTTTATTTTTGCTGATTACAAACGTTGATTTCTAAACACTTAAAACATCTGCCATGAAAAGAATTGCGGTTTTGTTGATAGCACTTTGTTCTTTTGCATTTTCGCAGGCGCAATCGCCATTATCCTTCGGCCCCAAAGTCGGTTTTACTACCTCGAAGCTCAGTATTGACAAAGATGATGTTTACGAATCATTCAGAACAAATTTCCTTGCGGGAATTTTTTTAAGAATTGGAAATAAAATTTATTTCCAAACTGAAGCCAATTTTGCGCCCAAAGGAGGTATTTTCAACAGCGAAAATGTTGACTTCGATGCCAGGAGCATCAAGATGAATACCATTGAAGTTCCGCTTCTGCTTGGGGTCAAAATCATTGACCTCAAAGTAGCCAACCTCAGGCTAATGGCTGGCCCGGTGGCTTCATATGTTATTGATAAAGAGATTATTCTTCGCTCAGGTGCAATCGGGCACATGGATGAAAGTATTCTGAAAGATCTGATTTGGGGAATTCAGGGTGGAATTGGGATGGAAGTACTCATGTTTACGATGGCGGTGCGTTATGAATGGGGATTAAGTGACATTTACGACCAAAATGGCTTCCAGATGAAACAATCGCTCTTTAACGTTAGCCTTGGATGGAAGCTTTTATAATGAACATTTGCCTGTAGCCAATCGCTGTGTATGAAAAAGCTTTCTGTTGGCATTATGCTATTAGCCAGTTGCATCTGCTTTGTTTCATGCAGCGAAAATGCGAAAGTTCGCAGAAAGATCAAGAAGGTTGATGTGGCAAATGTCGAAATAAACCGTTACGACAAAGCCCTTTTTGATGTTAAGGACATAGATTTCCGGGAGGGTATCAAGGCCCTGCAAAAGGAATTTCGGCCCTTTCTGAACGCCGATCTCGAAGACCCTCAAAATATTTCTCAGCTTTTTGATTTTGTGAACGATACATTCGTGCAGCAACTTCATCGCACCACCATTGACATGTATCCGGAACTCGATAAAACAGAAAAAGACCTTACCGAGGCATTTCGTCACATCAAGTATTATTTTCCCGATTGGTCTCAACCGGAGGTATTTACATTCGTTTCCGGACTATATGACGAGCAACCTGTGCAGTACAATGGTTCGGAACTTATTCTTGCCCTCGATTTATACCTGGGCGACGATTTTAAAGGCTATCGGCAAGTTGGTTTCCCGCTTTTCAGGATCAAACGTATGCAACAGGCATATCTTGTTGCTGATGTGATGAAAGAAATTGCCTCCGTAGAATTTATAAAGCCCGAACCTTACAAACACTTACTTGATAAGATGATTGCTGATGGCAAATTGCTATACCTGCTCGACTGTTTTCTCCCTCGTGTAGCCGATGAATTTAAAATAGGATTTAGCCAAAATGAACTAAAATGGTGTAAGAATCATAATAGTGAAATGTGGGCCTACCTGCTTGAGCATCAGCTACTATACGCTAATGATCCGATTGTAGTAAATAAGTTCATCAACGACGGGCCTTTTACGGCAGCTTTTCAAAACGAATCGCCTGCAAGGGCTTCCTTGTGGGTAGGTTGGCAAATTGTGAGGTCCTATATGAAAAACAATCCCGAAACCTCGCCACAAGAGCTTATCAACCTCAGTGATGCAACACAAATGCTCGTCCGATCGAAATACAAACCGGGTAGATTTTAAGTAAACTCACGTTTTGATTAGAATCTGGGGAAAATGAGCACACATTGGGGACTTTCTGGTATTTTTATAAAATTTGCGAGCCCTTGTAGCCATAATTTCGGTCTTTTGTGAGCATCAATTTGCTTTGATTATCAATTCGTTGTACCTTTGCAAAGGCATAAGTCACTATGAATATTAATAATGGCACAATATTTATTGTTTGTTAATTTCATAAAACATTGATAATCAATTAAAAAACCACTTAATACCAAAAAAATGAAAAAGTTCGTCATGATGACATTGGTCATGCTGCCATTGTTATTTAGTTGTAATCAAAAAAAGAAAGAGGCACAAATCCTAAGCCTACAGTCTGACAGTTTGCGCCTTGAACTCACCCTCAGCGAGCGTGATTCGATGATTAATATGCTCCTTGCCTCATTTAATGAGGTAGAAGAAAACCTGGCAACCATCCGCACCAAAGAATCATTGGTGGCTAAGCATACAACAGGCACAACGGAAATGAAAGCCGATGTGAGAGAAAGAATTAATGATAACATTCAGGATATCAACGAATTGATTGATCGAAATAAAAAACTAATTGATCGCCTGAATAGTCAGCTACGTAACAGCAATCTGAAAATTGAAGAGTTGAACAAAAGTATCGAACGGCTGAACCAGCATGTAGTGGCAAAAGAGCAAGAAATTGCAGAATTGAAAGACCAACTTCTATCTTTAAATTTTAAGATCGAAACCTTAAATAGCAAAGTAACCGGCCTTGAAAAGGAAAGCAAAGAAAAATCCGACATTATTGATCAGAAAGTTATTGATATGAATACAGCCTATTTCATTGTTGGTACATGGCGCGAACTGCGCGACCTGGGTGTTATCAACCGCGAGGGTGGTTTTATTGGCATAGGCCGTACTTCAACGTTTAGCAAAGAGTTTGCACGCGATCATTTCACCCGAATAGATATTCGTGAAATCACTGAAATTGAGCTCAATGCGCGCAAGGTTGAAATTATTACCACCCATGCAGCCGGCAGTTTTGAACTGGTGGGCGAAACCACCCTCGAAAAACTGGTTATCAAAAACCCGCAGGAATTCTGGAAAGCATCAAGATATCTTGTAATATCAACAAGATAGCCTTATTTTTATATGTGAACCCCGACTTGTCGGGGTTTTTTTATGCCTGGCACTCACCTACATTATTTCGTGTTTAAAAAAAATTGAATGAAACACCCATGATAATGTACGAGCACAAACACGCATGAAAATTTAGTGTGCTGATATTGTTTAAATTAATAAATTATTTTCGGATGAAGATTCCAAGTTTCAAAATTCCAAGTCTCAAATTCCAAAAACCAAGGTTTGAATTCCAAAGGAAAAGAAATTGATAAATAAAAATGAAACAAGATTTGTATGATAGGTTACTTCAATTTGCACTGGATGTCATTCTGTATCTGCGAATTGTTAAGAACTCGCTGGAAACGATAGATATGAAACGACAACATTTCTGGCTTTCCGAACTTGAGACTTGGAATTTTAGGCTTTGGACTTGAAATTTCTTTAAAGTACTCCACATACCTACATGAAAATTTAGTGTGCTGATATTGTTTAACTTAATAAGTTATTTTCGGATGAAAAGATTAAGAATGAATTACTTATTGGGTAACCATGTGCGGGTGACATGATTATTGGCACTGGTTGATTATGTGGTCAATAACCTGGAAAGGGTTAGATAAACAGATAGCGTTGAGATAATAAAAACGACCCCAAAGGGGTCGAAGGTGCAAAGCCAAAAGTGATTGATTATCAGTGACCCCGACAGGATTCAAACCTGTGACTTTCAGAACCGGAATCTGACGTTCTATTCAGCTGAACTACGGGGCCAATAGAGACGGCAAAGATAATTAAATTTTGGCTGCATTGGAGTTGCCACGGGTATGCTGATGCAACACTTACACGACTCTGGGCTATTAATGATTTCTGACCGCAATGGATTCTGTACAAAAAGAATTAATTTTGCGGCTGATATATCTTAATATTGCAGCGACAAAAACAGAATAAAAATGAGCGAAAAAATCAGCAACAAAATAGCTCCCGGTGTTGTGACCGGTGAGGATGTTAAAACAATATTACACATTGCCAAGGAAAATGGCTTTGCCTTTCCAGCGGTTAATGTAGTGGGTACCAATTCATTGAATGGTGTGCTCGAGGCGGCTCGCGAAATAAATTCGCCGGTAATAATTCAGTTTTCAAATGGTGGTGGTCATTTTTATGCAGGTAAATCCTTGGGCAACGACGGCCAGAAAGCTGCCATTGCCGGTACCATCTCGGGTGCCCTGCACATCCATCAGGTGGCAAAAATGTACGGTATACCTGTCATCCTTCACACCGACCATGCTGCCCGTAAACTTCTGCCTTGGATTGATGGCCTCCTGTTTGCCAGCGAAGAACATTACAAGAAATTTGGACAGCCCCTGTTCAGCTCACACATGCTGGACCTTAGCGAAGACCCCTTGCACGAAAACATCGAAACATGTAAGCTGTTTTTCGATCGCATGAACAATATAGGTATTACCATCGAAATGGAGCTTGGTGTTACGGGCGGTGAAGAAGATGGCGTTGACAATACCAGCATTGATAGCTCACGCCTCTATACACAACCTGCCGAAGTAGCCGCTGCTTATGAAGTGTTGAGTGCCATCAGCAATCGTTTCACCATTGCCGCTTCGTTCGGCAATGTGCATGGAGTTTATAAACCGGGCAACGTGAAACTGGAACCCATCATCCTGAAAAACTCCCAGGAATACATTCAGAAGAAATACAATACTGCCGAAAAGCCAGTTGATTTTGTATTTCATGGTGGTTCAGGATCCAGCCGCGAAGAAATACGCGAAGCCATTTCTTATGGAGTAATTAAAATGAATATTGACACCGATACGCAATGGGCTTTTTGGGATGGCGTTAAGAATTATTATATAAAAAACGAAGATTATCTGCAAGGCCAAATTGGCAACCCCGAAGGCCACGACAAACCAAATAAAAAATACTACGACCCCCGTTCTTGGTTGCGCGAGGGCGAAAAAACGATAGTGGCCAGGCTCAAAACTGCTTTCGAGGATCTGAATTGTATTGACAGGTACTAATACCGGTGTATTGCCTGAAGAGTTCTAATTGCTTGATTTACTATTAACCCATGGAAAGGTTCAGTGTAATAGGGTGTATGCTGAGTACGGGGATTGGTGAGGAATTGACTATCTGCTGCGCATAGGGCCCTAGCCACAAATTCGAAGGGCTTGTCTCCTGTTCTGTCATTATGGATATCAGGTTAGCCTTTTTTTCCAGGGCATACTCCAGCGTGGTCATTGCATTGTTATTTGTTGGTCTCGAATCGAAAGAGCTTTTTATTTGCTGATCCTTCATAAATTCAACAACCTGCATAGCATAACTTTCGATCTGTAGTTGTATGTTCCTGACATCCGATTTTAATAAAGCAAGCACCAATACTTCGGCATTAAAAAGCTTTGCAATAGTTGCAGTAAAAGCAGCTTTTTGCCTGGTTTCAGGAGTGCTATCAACAGGCAACACTATTTTTTTTAGATCACGACTTACACTTACTCCACCTCTTATGGTAATCACGGGGCATTGCGCCATTGTAATGATTTTATTGGCATTGCTGCCAGCCCAATATTCTACGAAACCCGAGGCGCCGTGTGTGCCTGCAATAATCATCACAGCATCGCTCTCTTTTGCTTGTTGAACGACTTGTTGATAAACCTTGCCTTCGCGGATGACATATTCAAGATGATGAGGAAAAAGCCTAGGAGAGTATTTTTCGATAAGATGTTTAAATTGTGCGTCAACCTCATTTTTCAGCTCATCCGATCGGTCGGATGAAAGCAATATTTTAGTTGTGGTGGGGTTGTTTACCCACACCATGATTATTTTATATCCCCCTTTATCAGCAATGGTGATGGCATGTTCCAGCGCATTAATTGAGCAATCGGAAAAATCTATGGCCGCGATTATATTATTCATAATAAATCAATTAAGGGTTAGTCTTTATGGATTCCGATCTTAAGCTACTGAATGAGTTTCATAAATATAGTTCAAACGAATTTGAATAAATACCCATTGAATAAATTTCAGCTAAAATAGTGAAAATTTCCGACGAAAACAATACCCCGGATCATCCGTTAGCGCTTTTTCAGTGGATGGATGGTGAATTTATTTTCTCATTCACCGTGAAGCCGTTCGGATAATCGCCTGAGATGCTACGTCTGAAGCCCTCAGCCTCCAGGCGGGTTCTGAAATCACCAACCCTAATACGGTAGAAAGGTTCTCTGAAATCTATATACGCTTCTATTCCCGGATATTGTTGGAGAAATTTTTCGCGCACTGCCATGGCATTCCTTTTACTTTGGTTGCCTGAATCGAAAAAAATCTGCACCCTGAAACCATCGAGTGTAGTAGATTTTTTTGCAACGCTGATATAATAATCTTGCAACCGATTGATGCGCTCGTCCTTAATAATGGTTACCCCACCTTGGCTGGAGCCTGTTTGCGAATAAGCAAACATATACGATATGGCACATACCAGAAGTAAAAGATGTGATTTTAATTTCATCATTGAAATAAGGGATTAACGCATCGTAAGCGTTTTTATTTCAGATGGTTGGATGCTTAATACCGGGATGAGAGAATAATTGACCAATTGTTCGGCCTGTGGGCCAAGAAGTAAACTTGATGCGGATCCTTGCTGCTCGGTCATGATGGCTATTAGGTCGGCCTCATAATTGATGGCATAATCAATGATGGACTTGGTAATATTATTCGATTGAATTTCGAGAGATTCAAAAACGACATTATGCTTTTGGCAATGGCGGATAACATAGCCCATATTGCTTAATGTTTTTTTATGCAACGATTTTAAGCCGGTGCTGTGCAACCCAACAATATGAATTTTTGCACCAAGATTCCGGGCCATTGTGCAGGCAATTGGCACTTTCTGCTTGGTCTCGGAAGTGGAATCAATAGGTAGAACAATGTTCTTAAAATCACCTTTGATGCTATAATCGAATCTTACAGTAATCACTGGGCGCGGAGCATATGATACAATGCGATAGGCATTGCTCCCGATCCAGAATTCTTCAAAACCGGTTACTCCATGAGTGCCGGCGACAATAAGGTCAATATCAAGTGAGCGGGTGATATTTGCCACTTCCTGGTAAACTTTACCCCTTCGCAGCTTGTAATCAATTTCAGCTTTTGACCCATCCTTTTTGTGTAAGGCTATCAATTCATTGAAATTTTTAATGGCTTCGGTGCGAAACTCATTGCTGATAGCGGCATTTATAGCACCAATCCCACATTCACTATCCACCCATACCATGGTAATGTTTGCCGAAAGCTTTTCAGCAAGTTTGCGGGCATAATTCAACGCATGAACCGAACCCTTTGAAAAATCGATGGCTACTAGTATTTTCTTCATAACAACCACATTTGGGGGAATTCACCCCGCTAAAGTATTGTTTTTTTTAATCATGGAAGCATATTACAACTTTTGTTGCAGGTTTTTTGCAGAAAATAATATCGAGTGGACTCATTCTTCAAATCGGCGCACAAAATCCATCAATCTGCAATCCGGCAAATTGATCTATACTGATGTACCCTCCGATAACCACGGCAAAGGCGAATCTTTTTCTCCCACCAGTCGGCCATATTGAAAAACAAAAAAAAATCTCCGCTATTGTGGCGATAATTGTCTCGTAGCCAAATGCTTGCACCCCGACCTGAAAAAATCACATATATTAGCAACAGCCTATTGACTTCTAAACAACAATGTATATTTTTGCAAGACGTTTGATGAATAAGACGCTATTTTACTAACGACAAGCATTTTGATGACCCCAATAATTATCGGGACGAACTTGAAACTTTCGCAGATAATACATTAAAACCAAAACACCGTACAGTATTAGGAGGGGCTAAAATGAAACTCTTCATCAAATACATGGTCTCAATCCGCTGCAAAATGGTGGTGAAGGCAGAGTTGGATAAACTCGGGCTGTATTATTCAAAAGTGGATTTAGGTGAAGTGGATGTAAGAGGGAATATTACTCCTGAACAGCGCGATCAATTGAAAACCACATTATTGAAATCAGGGCTTGAACTGATGGACGACAAAAGAGCCATTCTGATTGAAAGAATAAAAAACGTAATCGTTGAGATGGTACATTATGCTGACGAACTACCCAAAACAAATTTTTCCGATTTTCACAGTATGAAACTCAACCATGACTACACCTACCTTGCCAACCTTTTTTCAGAAGTAACGGGCATCACTATTGAACGTTACATTATCGCTCATAAAATAGAGCGTGCAAAAGAATTTCTGTTATATGATGAACTCAATCTTACCGAAATATCTTACAGGCTAAACTACAGCAGCGTGGCGCATTTATCCAACCAGTTCAAGAAAATCACAGGGTTAACGCCTACCTACTACAAGAAACTCAAGAACAAAAAACGCAACGAATTAAATAATGTGTGAATGATGTAACTCCTTTACTTAATTGTGTGATGTTTTCCGGAATTGAAGGACTATCCGTTGTCTAGTAAAATTCGTGCACAATAAAAAAATCATGAACAGAACTATCATCAATTTGCTGTTCTGATGAAAGCAAGGAAATCAACTATCTGGTTTTTTGCTTTTCTTTTTTTGCCCAACAGCTTCAGCTATGGGCAGTCCCGGGGCTTTTCAGCACCCACTCCACCCATAAAAAGCTATTGGGTTTACTTTAAGGATAAAGATCGGACAGGTTTTGATCCCTACATTTTTTTTGAACCCAAGGCCATTGAAAGAAGGCTTCGCCATGGTCAGGATTTATTTGACCCCCTGGATTTTCCGGTAAACGAGAGCTACCTGGCCGGAGTTGGTTCAATGGTTGATTCAATGGATGTGATCTCCCGATGGCTGAATGCAGTCAACGTTTACGCAAGTCAGCAGCAGGCAGAAGCGATTAAGCAACTTCCGTTCGTTGACCGTGTTGAATCCGGCAACCGGATGATGGTACCGGCAGCGGCCAAACTAAAAGGCCTATATCTTGCAACCCTGACGGATGAGCAGTTAATGCTGTTGCGGTTTCAGACTTCCCATATGAAAGGGAGCTATTTTTCGGATTATGGGATTGATGGCCGGGGGGTGCGCATTGCTATTTTTGACAACGGATTTCCTGGAGTTGATGTGCACCCGGTTTTTAAGCATATTGTTGATGAAGCCCGAATAATAGCTACCCGGGATTTTTTTCGGAACAACCCGGATGTTTTCCACAAAAATGAGCATGGCACGATGGTCATGTCGCTGATTGGCGGGATGATTGACAGCATCCCTATGGGATTGGCTCCCGGTGCTGAATTCCTGCTCGCCCGCACTGAAACCTGGCGCGAACCCTTTATTGAAGAAAAATATTGGTTGGCTGCGGCAGAATGGGCTGACCAACTGGGTGCAGATATCATCAGCTCTTCTTTGGGTTATACCTACCATCGCTACTTCCCCGATCAAATGGATGGGCAAACCTCGCTGGTAGCCCGTGCTGCCTCCATTGCCTTTCAAAAAGGCATCTTGGTAGTGAATGCTGCCGGAAATGATGGCGGCAAAGAATCCTGGAAAGTCATCGCAACTCCTGCGGATGCTCCCGGCGTGCTGGCAGTAGGGGCACTGGATTACCCTTCTATGCTCAGTGCATCTTATTCCTCAAGGGGGCCTGCTTCTGATGGGCGTGTCAAACCAAACGTTTCGGCTTTGGGAACGGTGTATGTGGCCAACGCCAAAGGTTTTACACTTCAACATGGGACATCCTTTTCCAGCCCACTGGTGGCCGGCTTTGCCGCCTGCCTGATGCAAATGCATCCCGAATGGACTAATATTCAGGTGTTTAATGCCCTGCAGCAAAGCGCTACCCTTTATCCTTATTACGACCTCTCACATGGATATGGGATACCCCAGGCAGACTATTTTTTCAGAGATTCGTTGCAGGAACCCTTGCCTACTTTCGACTTTGTGGAAAGCAAAAACCAGGTAAAGGTGATAATCCGATACACCCATGCCGATGTGATGGAAAAAGTTCTCAACAGTGGCCATGTGTACTACCATATTCGTGATGAGAAAGGAAACATAGAACAATATTTTGTCGCCAGGGTCAGGCAAAAGGAGGTACTATCTTTCGAAGTTGCAAATTTTACTCACGGGAAACAGGTTTTTATCCACCTGGCCGGATATACTGCTTCATGGAGCTTTTAATGGTGAATAATTAAAGATGCTTAGAATTGTATTATTCTTTTTCATTATTATTCTGGCTACTCCAATTAGTGGACAGCAGATTTTGATTTCGGAAGACCTCAGGGGCGACACAATGGTACCGAAGTTTGGCATGAACCGTAAAAACTTCGGCCATTTTTACTCAGGATTTCATGGGTTTGCCGGTTCTGCTGAATCTCTTGCCGATTCACTGAATTATACCACTTCATGGGCGTTTGATTGTGGCTATCGCTACAAACGAAGGTTCTCGCAGGTGCTTTCTGCCGGGATCGAATGGCAAATAAAAAGGCTATCCTATTCCACCAGGCAATGGGATAAGCTTCACACCTCCGCAGCTACTAAAGTTGACAAACAAAAGCTGGTTTTTTTGCAAACCGGTCTAAGTTTTTATCAGCGGTTCAACTACGACAAGAGAAGGGGAGATTATGTAGGAAGGTACTTCGATGTGGGGGTTTACGGTGACTGGAGTTTCAATATCCGCCATGAATATTTTTACCGCAACCGTGCCGGAGCAAAAGTCAGGATAAGAGAGAGCGGCCTTGATTTTATTCAGCCTTTTGA
>JAUXXY010000120.1 GCA_030684735.1 Bacteroidales bacterium
CAACACCGTGATGGGGGCGCCGGATTCGGAGTATCGGGTGAAGGCGGCTGTGAGAAAAATGGGACGAGATGCGTGAGAATTTCAGTGGGGCTTTCAGGAAAGCTTTACGAAGACTGTTGCCTTTTTCGTCAAAATAATCTCCCATTTCATCCTGCACAAAGTAAAAAGCATAAAAATCTTTTCCTGCATGATTGAAACAGGCTGAAACGACCCTTCCAACGTTGAGCGGTTCGCCTTCAACATAAATCTGTTCATAATAGGTGCGGAATGAATCACCTTTTTGAACACCAAAAAAGTCAATGGCCCAGGCATATACGTCAGAAAGTTCGAGGGCAAGCGTTGGATTGATGCCTTGAGAAGCCATGGCATTCCACAGCGAAGATTCAATCACACCCGAAGCAAATACAATTCGCAGCTCCATATCTTTTTTACCATAATGCACGTGCAGCGAGTCGCCCAGCCCATAAACCACATAGGTGGCCGGAGAGTCCTCGTAGATAAAATATAATGGTGTATTAACAGAATCTTTACTGCAAATGACAGTATATTTATTACCTGCTTTTATCTTGCGAACATCAAAGATACCTTCCGATTGCCTGACCAATGAATTTATTGTGCCGTGATCAACCTTGTAGCGCTGCAACAGTACTGACAAGTTCTCGCCGGATTTCACCTCATCATCATATTGCATCAACGAATCCACCTGTATGCCATAGCGATAAACGGGTTCACAAAGCGCTTCTTCTTTATCTTCGATGCTTGTCCCCGGTGTAAATATGAAGTATAGCGCCAACAAAACAATGATAATTACTGGAATTATAATAAGGACAATCGTAAGAGTTCTTTTTTTTGTCATCGGTCATAAATAAATTGGCTTACTATAAAGAAAGCGCAAAAGCTGAAAATATTGTTTAGTAAGCAGCGAAAAAATTCATCGTACCAGTAAGGTTCGAACTAAAGTGGGTACGGATGTAATGGATCAATGCTTGATATATTGCTCACCGAAAGCCCTTCCTGCCTTGAAACACTGTATGTTGATCTCTGCCACCTCTTCGCCTTTGCGAGAAAAAATCTTATAAATGGCTTCTTCGATTTTTTCAATAGGAATATCGAGGTACGGCGATGCGGCCCCCAGGATTACCATGTTTGCCGAACGTGTCGAGCCAAGCTCTTTTGCAATGGCATCGGCATCCAGCGCAATGTGACGGGGTAGCTTGCTGACCTCCTCCAGTATCTTCTCAACAGGAGGGTAGTTTCGGATGTTAATAAAGGGAGTGGTATTAGTAATCACCCAGCCTATGGGCGAAAGCATCGGAAGATAACGCAATGATTCCATGGGCTCAACGGCAATAATCATATCAGCTTTGCCTTTGGGAATCAGGTCGCTGGCAATTTCTTTATCCGAGATGCGAAGATTCGATTGCACATCGCCTCCACGCTGGCTCATGCCATGCACTTCGGCTTGTTTCAGGTGAAGCCCCATGTTTATGGCGGCCATTCCGATGGTTGCGGCAATGGAGAGAATGCCTTGTCCGCCCACACCTGCTAAGATGATGTCTTTTTTCATGATTATATTTTGTTTTTTTGTTAGGTTTGGGTAACTATCATTTAGTACAGAATCCAGAAGTAAGAATCCAGAATCCAGAATGCAGAATACAGAATTTAGAAGTCAGAAGAATAAGATTCAAGCAATTTGGAAACTTCGCTCAGTTGGTCATAGAGTTCTGCGTTGGCACCATAGTTCAAATCGTGGGATAAAATGTGGTAGTAGCGACATTCTTCTGCGGAACCGTGGGCTATATTCAGAAACCGTACTTTGTCTTTTTTCTCACTCTTTTTAAACCCCTCTACAATATTTGCGGCAATAGATATGGCTGCTTTTCTGAGCTGATTTGTTAAACCATATGCTTCTTTTCTTGGAAATGTAGAAGTGTATTTGTAAACAGTCAGAACAAATTAATGGGCTTTTTGCCACAAAATAAGGTTTTCAAATATCGTTGCAGGCTTTCTTGTTCCCATTGAATTTGGTTTTTATTCTTTCTTCTAAATTCTGACTTCTGGATTCTATATTCTAAATTCTATTTCCCCCATTTCTTCTTATCTTTCAATCGTTTAGTTGCTGTTACGATACATTCTCGCCTGGGAATTATTACTGACACACCTTCATAGGCAATTTCCTCACGCATGATAGCCAGATTTTCGTCATGATATTTCGGGCTGGGATTGATAATCCGGATATGCTCTTTTTCCACGCCGAGGCCGGCACAAATATCTTCAATCCTGCCCAGGGCTGCTGATGGTTGCCCACCGGTCATGGCAGTGGTGGCATTGTCAAGTATTAAAACGGTGATATTTGACTTATCAATGATTGCATCAAGCAAACCGGTCAACCCTGAGTGTGTAAACGTAGAGTCACCAATAACAGCAATGGCTGGTGTAAGGCCTGCATCAGCAGCGCCTTTGGCCATGGTAATCGAAGCTCCCATATCAACGCACGAATTAATGGCATCATAGGGTTCGAACGCACCCAAGGTATAACATCCTATATCTGAAAAAACACGGCCCTTACCGTATTCTGCAATGGCTTCGTTCAAGGCATTGTAGGAATAGATGTGCGGGCAGCCTTTACATAGTGATGGAGGCCTGGGAACCACCACCGGGGGTACGGGTTGGCCCCACACGTCTTTCATGCCAAGAGCTACCGCTACAATGTTGGGATTCAACTCACCATCGCGGGGCACAGTTCCATCAAGGCGTCCTTTGATCTGCTTTCCTTTATTCAGAATTCCGCGCAACAATTCTTCAACCATTGGGAATCCGTCTTCGAGTACAAGTATGGAATCGCAAGCGGTATAAATCTTTTCGATCAGTTCAACAGGTAGAGGATATTGGCTTATCTTGAGCAAAGGGTGGGGGAGGTGGCGGTCGGGATAATTTTCGAGCAAATAGTTATAAGCCAGCCCACAAGCTATAATTCCCAGGCTTTTATCAGGGCCATCAATATATTTATTAAAGCCCGATTTTAACGATTCTTCCTCGAATGGTTCCTGTTGTGCCAACAAGCGTTTGTATTGCTTTCGTGCAATAGATGGTAGCAGGATAAATTGTTTCGGGTTGG
>JAUXXY010000122.1 GCA_030684735.1 Bacteroidales bacterium
ATTTGACCAATTCCTGTATAAGCTCTTTATTCATAACATAAGTTTTTATGTTTTTTGGGACTATTATGGATGCTGGCTGCAAAGTTAAAATTTACTCCTAGCACATCAAAATATTATTTAGCCCTTCCGAACTCAATGAATTATTGGGAATACTATGGCAACAACCCCAGCGTGAGTTTCAATATGTTGGCATTGACTTTGCCGAAAGACTACTAAAAAAGCTTGGGGAAGAGGCCATTTCAACCATTGAGTTCATGATCACACAAAAATCATGGTGGGACACGGTGGACTGGGTGGCCAGCCACCATGCAGGCACCTATTTTCAGCTATTCCCTCAACACGTGGCAACAAAAACCGAAAGTTGGGCGTGCTCAGATAACATGTGGTTGCAAAGATCGGCACTACTTTTTCAGCTCAAATACAAGGCACAAACAGATGAAGCATTGCTTTTTGACTACATAACAAGGCTGAAGTCCTCCAAAGCGTTTTTCATCCGCAAGGCCATAGGCTGGTCGCTGCGCGAATATTCTAAAACTTCGCCAGAAAGAGTAATACGGTTTTTGGAGAAAAATAACGACCTTGCAGGCCTTAGCCGTCGCGAAGCCCTGAAATGGATCGAGCGAAAAAACAAAAAAACGCAGCATGGATAGCATACCGGTGCGCACTTGGTACCTCGAAATGAGCCAACCTCCTCAGGATATGCCGGACGAATTGCCGTTTGACATGGAAATCACACGGTTGAAAAACCCAACCCTTTCATTTTACCAATACCTGTACTCCCAGGTAGGCAAGGGGTTTTCGTGGTTTAACCGCCTGCTGCTTTTCGATGATGAGCTAACGCATATCATTACGCACGAAAAGGTTGAAATACATGTTTTGTATTTGCAAGGGGTTCCGGCTGGTTTTGCCGAACTTGACCTGCGCAAAGAAAATGAAATTGAGCTGGCTTATTTCGGCATCCTTCCTGAATTTCGGGATCAGGGGCTGGGTAAACCTTTTCTCAACCAGATATTGAAAATTGCCTGGTCGTTGCAGCCAATACGCGTGTGGCTTCACACCTGCGAGCTTGATCACAAGGCCGCTATGAATATCTACCTCGAGGCAGGCTTCCGAAAATACGATGAGCGGATGGAATTACAGCAATTAGGGAATAAGGAAGATTGACGAATCTGTGTGTTGTCGTTTTTCAGGGCATTATTTTCCTCCTGGTATTTGGCTGCAATTAAAAGAAAAATAAGTATTTAGTGCTCTTTCCTCTTATTTATACCTGTTAAAACCTACGATTTCATCAAATGACTTTCGGGATTTCTCACGCAGGTGGTAACTTTCCAGTGGATAACCTAGGGTAATAAGCAAACCAATGAATTTATTTTCAGGGATGCCAAGCAGCTCCTTCACTTTCTTTTCGTTGAACCAACCGATCATACAGGTGCCCAGTTCCAGTTCGGCGGCTTGAAGGCAGAAATGCTCGGCTGCAATACCCGTATCTATCAGGCTCCAATCGCGTTTCTTGATTTTCGAGGCAAGGCGTGTGATAAATTTTGCTTTTTCGGTGATCATGACAATGATGATCGGCGCCTGTAAGGCAAATTTGTTGAAAGTAAGCACTGGGTCGAAAGTGGTTCCAGCCACCTTGTTTTTCAGTTCCGGATCGTCAACCACGACAAAATACCAAGGTTGTGAGTTGCTTGCCGAAGGTGCAAGCCTTGCCGCCTCGAGGCATTGAAGCAGTTTTTCCTTTTCAACGGGACGAGGGTCGTAGCGTCGCACGCTTTGGCGGGTTTTAATAAGGTCAGTGAAATTCTTCATCCTTGATGTCTTTCTTTATACCAATCCCTTTAAACGGCTGATCAGTTTTTGTCCTTCGGTCTCGAAACCCGGTTTGCCGAGAAGAGCAAACATGTTTTTCTTATAGGCTTCTACTCCAGGCTGATCGAACGGGTTCACATTTAGGATGTAACCACTTAGCGCACAGGCAAACTCAAAAAAATATATCAGGCTACCGATGTAGTATTCATTGACTTCCGGTATGCTGATACGGATGTTCGGAACCTGGCCATCCACATGTGCAAGCAAAGTACCAAGCTCAGCCATACGGTTTACTTCCTGTAGTCGCTTACCTGCCACAAAGTTCAGCCCGTCGGCATCGTCGTCGAGGTAGGGCACCGCCAGTTTTGAGCGGCTGCTGTTTACTGACAGCACTGTTTCGAAAATCGCGCGCAGGCCTTCCTGTAAGTATTGCCCCATGCTGTGCAGATCGGCCGTAAAACTTACCCCTGCCGGAAAGATGCCGCGCTGCATCTTGCCTTCGCTTTCACCATAGAGCTGCTTCCACCACTCGGTGAAGAACACAAGGTTGGGTTGATAGTTCACCATGATTTCGATGAGCATGCCCTTACGGTAGAGTGCATTGCGCGCTGCGGCATATAAGGCTGCCGGACTTTTTTCGGGAAGATGCGAAGCAGCCGAAATATGCTCCATAGCGGCAGCACCGCGGATGAGCTGATTGATGTCGAACCCTGCCACGGCAATAGGCAAAAGCCCTACTGGTGTGAGCACTGAGTATCGGCCACCGACATCGTCGGGTATGTCGTAGGTCTTATAACCCTCGGCATTGGCTAAGCTCTTGAGGGCACCACGCGATTTATCGGTGATGGCGACGATGCGCTTACGAGCCTCACCGATACTGTATTTCTTTATCAATTCCTGCCTTAATAATCTGAAGGCAATGGCTGGCTCGGTAGTAGTACCCGATTTCGAGATAACCACGAGCGACCAATTCACCTTATGCAGCACTTCGATGAGATGGGCATGATAATCCTCGCTGATGTTGTTGCCGGCAAAGAGTATAAGCGGGCCCGGGCGCCTGAATGCAGGAAGCATCGGCGCAAATGTATGCTGCAGGGCTTCGATCACCGCGCGTGCTCCCAGATAAGAACCACCGATGCCAACTACCACCACAACGTCGGAATTATTCTTAAGCTGCAGAGCTTGTTCATTCACATCGTCGAGCAGCGACTGTGGTGTGGAGGAGGGCAGTTTCACCCAACCGGTGAAATCATTACCGGCACCGGTGCCAGCCAACAAATCATGGTGATGGATTATTAGATCAATACTGAGTTTTTCAATATCATCGGGACCAATAAATTGCTTTATGGATTGAATATCAACATTAAGGGTGTTCATAGCTGGTTGAATTTGATTGAGAGGGATGTAAAAATAAAAAAAAAGTGCGACCTAACCAGTGCCGCACTTTTTTACAAACAACAAAAATCAAGTTACTCAAGGCTTTTCTTAACACACACCTAACATAAAACCTAATAAGTAAGAGCGTTGATTATTTATGAAAAAAATTACATGGCAAAGATAATATCGCAAAACCTGCTGAGATGTTAAGAAAATAAAATATTAGTTAAAAATTGTTAAGCAACAGGGCTAATCTTTTGCTTAGCAGTACTTTTGCATGTATGAACCGCCGCCGAATCATTCTCATTATCACTTTGGTTAGCGTTGCACTGGTTACACTGGTGGGCATACAGCTATATTGGGTTCGCAACGCCATCCTGGTCGAAGGCAGCCACTTTACGCGCAGTGTAAACGAAACCGCTACAACCATAGTTTACAAAATGCAGAAAATGGAACTGGCGAGGCAATACAACTTACAGCAACAATCCGACCGCCTCATCCGCTCGTTCGATTCGCTCAACCAACAATATTATTTCCAGATGCTCGACGATAGTTTGCGCAGGGCCTCTCTTAGTTATTCGCAAGGCAGCAGCAAGGTGGATATGTTCTTAAAGAACGAAAATACCCTGGGTGCAAGCGAGGAAAACTACCGCAAACAATCTGAAATGCTCTCCGAGATGTTTGCTGAGATTGTACAATCGCGCCATCCCATGAATTTCGAGATGCGCTATGATAAAAACATGCTCGATTCTATCATCAGCATAGAATTGAAAAACAAAGGGCTGCGCACCGAATATGAGTTTGGCATCTTCAGCCCGATGCAAAATCGCCTCGTGATTGAAAAAACAGGAAAACACACCGAACCCATGCTCCAGGATGGGTATTTTTTCCCGTTAACAGCTGACAATTTTTTCATCACACCCGATTACCTCACCCTTTATTTTCCGAATCAAATGCGGTTTCTATTGCAGCAACTTGCGGGAATGCTTGGTGTTTCGGTGCTCATCGTGATGATTTTGCTTGGCTCGTTTGTATATGCCATTGCCACCATCATAAGGCAGAAAAAACTATCGGAATTAAAATCCGATTTCATCAACAACATGACCCACGAGTTCAGAACTCCCATTTCGACTGTTTCCTTGGCTTGCGAGGCACTAAGCGACAGCGAATTACAAAAATCGGAATCGCTGTTCAAAAACTACATAGAAATCATCAGCGAAGAAAACCGCCGCCTGGGTGTGATGGCCGAAAAGATTCTTCAAACGGCCATTCTCGAAAAAGGTGAGCTGAAGCTGCGCCTCGAGTTGTTCGATCTGCACGACATCATTAGGGATGTGGTGAAAACAATGAGCATACAGGTCGAGATTCGCGATGGCAGTATCACCACCGACCTGCCAGCTACACATAGCATAATTCGGGCCGACAAGGTACACATCACCAACATCATCAGCAACCTGCTCGAGAATGCCAACAAATATACCCCCATCAAGCCCCGCCTCCATGTCGCAACTTCCAATGTACATAACGGGATTTTAATCACCCTCGAAGACAACGGCATTGGAATAAGCAAAGTAAACCAGAAAAAGATTTTTGAAAAACTATACCGTGTACCCACCGGCAACGTCCACAACGTGAAAGGTTATGGACTGGGACTTAGTTATGTGAAATTTATTGTTGATAAGCACAAAGGGAGCATCAGCGTTGAAAGCGAACCCGGGCAGGGAAGCCGTTTCAAATTATTTTTGCCTTTTGAAATCAAATAACTGGATTTTATGGAAAGCGAAAGACTAAAAGTGCTGCTGGCCGAAGACGACCGCAACCTCGGGAACATACTCAAATCGTATCTCGACGCAAAAAACTACGAAACAACACTTTGTGTTAATGGCCAGGAAGCCTTGCAAGCATACGCCAAAAACCAGTTCGACATTTGTATTGTAGATGTGATGATGCCAGTGATGGACGGGTTCATGTTGGCCAAGGAAATCAGACTCGACAACAAGCACATACCCATCCTGTTCCTTACAGCCAAATCGTTGCAGGAAGACAAGATCAAAGGCTTTGAGCTGGGTGCCGACGATTACATCACCAAGCCTTTCAGCATGGAAGAACTGCTGGTTCGGATGAAAGCCGTGTTGCGCCGTTCCACACAAGGCCCTTTGCCAGGCGAAGATGTGAGCACCTTTCATATCGGCAATTTTGTGTTCGATGTGAACCGCCAACTTCTTAGCCTGGACATCATCACTATAAAGCTTACCTCGAAGGAAACCGAGCTGCTTAAATTATTGTGCGAGAGTATGAACCATGTACTCGACCGCCGTATTGCCCTGCACAAAATCTGGAACGACGACAGCTACTTCAACGCCCGCAGCATGGACGTTTACATTACCAAGCTTCGCAAATACCTAAAAAAAGATCCTACCATAGAACTGATCAATGTGCACGGCATTGGTTTTAAATTGGTTACGAATATATAATTCCCGCAGTGGTATTTAGCTTGTAGTTGGGTTTCATGCAAATTATTCCTTGGAATATTTATTGTATATACCAATATGATATACCTTTGCGATATTAATAATAAATATCATGAAAACGGTATCCTTGAAAATTGACGAATCCATCTTCGGTGAGACCGAAAAGATTCTTGCTTCAATGAAGAAACCTAGAAACAGGTACATTAATGAGGCAATTGATTATTACAACAAGGTTCAAAAAAGAATGATTCTTGAAAAAAAACTCAAGAAGGAATCTGAACTAGTTAGAAAGGATTCTCTTGCTGTACTTAAAGAATTTGAGGAGCTTGGTGATGCAGATTAAGCAATTTGAAATTTGGATAGCCGACTTGAACCCTCAGATTGGCACAGAGACAGGAAAAACAAGACCTGTCTTAGCAGTTCAGACTAATCTACTGAACAAGATTCCACACCCATCAACCATAATTTGCCCAATGACGACTAACGTGAAAAAGAATTCTGAAATATTAAGAGTACACTTAAAGAAAGGGACGGCGAATATGCCTGAAGATTGCGATATAATGATTGACCAAATTCGTGCGATTGATAACAAGAGACTGATAAACAAAATTGGTGTTTTACCAGTTGGGTTGGCTAAAATGGTTAGAGAGAATATCAAGATAATATTGGAAATTGACTAATGCACGAAAGCACAACACATGCTAGAAATTATTGGGGGCGATGATGCAAAAGAAAGTTCATAGCTCGCAGGGTAGTTTTTAACGGTGGATACAGAAACTTCACACATTGGGTTTGCTTAGCAGCAGCTTTCTATTCGAACCCTTGTGTCCTACAGAACTATTCAACTGCTTAGGGTTGACGTAAATCGCAATAGATTTATCTGGTTGGGGCCCGATGGCACAAAACAACTCCCGCCAGATCGTGTAATACCCATTTCGCCGAAAGAAACATGAAAAGGGCCGGCAATGAGGTCTTCGCCACTCAGCAACCCCTCTGAAGGATGCAAACCCAGCCTAAGAATGCTGACTCCGGCAGTTTTGCGCACATCTTCTGCACTGTGCCCGCGTCCGGAGTGTTTCAGTACATCCTCATCCATACTTTGCACCCCCAGCTCAATTGTATTTACGCAATGCCTGGCAAGCATATCAAGGATTTCGCGATTTACATAATCAGGCCGGGTTGAAAGTCGAATACCAGTGATTTGTTTGCTTTTAAGATAAGCTTGACCAGTTCAAGGTAATGCACTTGCTTTTGATATGACAAACCGGCAAAACTCCCGCCAAAAAAGCCTAATTCTACCCCAGTATCAGTAACCGGGATAGATCGCAAATGGTCTTCTATCTTATCAATAATCAGCTCATCACCTGGTGGATCGTATTGCCCGGTAATATTCCGTTGGTTGCAAAAGACGCAGGCAAACGGGTATCCTTGCATGGGGATAAAAATAGGAATGGTAAAACGTTTTACTACAGGCGCCATCGGCCAAAAGTAGCAAATCTGATGGTTAGAAAACAAACAGGAATAAGCGGCTGGTGAAGCGCTTAAAAAGCCGGTCGAGCAGCATAAGTACCGGGGTCACAAAAACAACTACAAGAAATAGGGTTGATTCCTTGAGGAAATCAATCAGAAATAAAAATCCATTAAAGGAATCTAGGATCAGATCCAGGTAGCGCTGGAATCTCTCGGGGTTGGCATTTTGTTGCGTGAGGTTGAAAATAGAAATGTTCAAAAACGGGAATAATGCAAAATAGAACAAAGCGAGTGCGGCAATTACAAGTAATGCCCATAACACTGTGCTCCACGACCACCAAGGGTTGCGGGCCTTTTCGGCTTCAAGTTGGTAAATATCTTTCATTAGCGTGGCTGTGAAATCAATTCCCGGCTTGTCGCGCCCGCTATTTTTGAGTAAATTTTTTAGAAAATCATCCTGTAGATCAGTCTTTTCCATAATTCAAATATTTAATGCCCTGTGGCGATACGCTGATTGTGCATCATCCCTTCGAGCAATACATATAGTTTTTTCCTTATCCGGTGCAGCCTCACCTTAACATTGGCCTGGCTCAGCCCGGTAACTTCGCTTATGCCTTCAATGCCCAGCTCATCGCTATAAAACATGTTTACCAGCATCACATCCTGCGAGTGAAGTTGTTTCATAGCCTCCTGCACATGGTGGCTTTGTTCCTCGCCTGAGAGGTAGTTCAGGTTTTCCTTCACCTCGTCTTCCGAATAATTTTCGATCATTGTTTCGTCGAGCGAGGCCATTGTTATTTTCCTTTTCCTTGTAGCCGAAATGGCGGTGTTGGTAGCAATGCGATACAACCACGTCGAAAATTTCGACTCCTTTTTGAACCCCGGCAAAGCTTGGAAGGCTTTCAGAAAAGCATCCTGCGCTACTTCTTCGGCATCACTGGTATTGGTGGTCACACGACGGGCAACCGAAAACACCATGTCCTTGTAACGGTTCACCAGTTGTGCGAATGCAACTGTCTCTCCGGCAAGAACCTTGGCAATAATAGCATTGTCGTCAGTGTGAGCCATATCCGGTTATTTTGACGTTGACCAGCATCGAAGGTTACAAAATAATGGAAAGATTTTGGTTTTAAGGGTACGCGATCAGTAAGGGATGGGAATAATCGACCGAGAAAGTTAAGCTCCTACTTTTCACGATTTAAACAGCACACAGAAACAGTGGCAAACGCTTTATTACTTAAAATTTTGTTAATAAAATGTAACCTTGCCACCACTCCCAGCGTCAAAACGGAAACTAAAAACCAAAATTTATGACTGAAGTAATGATCCCCCTCGGTGCATTTGCGATGATAGTGGCCATTGTCTATCTGAATGTGAGAAAACGCGAACGCCTTGCCCTGATTGAGAAAGGCCTTAGTCCAAACGTATTCGAAACCCGCAAAACCTTATCTCCTATGCTTAAATGGGGCATCATCCTTATTGGACTTGGATTAGGACTTATAGTAG
>JAUXXY010000123.1 GCA_030684735.1 Bacteroidales bacterium
TTCTTGTGTCCAAAGAAGACGAAGTGTTTATGTTTGATTTAAAAACAGTAAAGCCAAACAAAGGAGATTTTATTTCTTACAAACGAAATATGCTTGAATGGTTGGCTGTTTATTTTTATCAAAACCCCAAATCAAAAGTCAATACACTCATTTCAATACCTTACAATTCATACGAACCTAAACCTTATGCACGATGGACAATGAAAGGAATGCTTGATTTGAATAAAGAAGTAATGGTTGCACAAGAGTTTTGGGATTCCCTTTCAGGAGAGGGAACATATGATGTCTTGCTTGGCTGTTTTGAAAAAGCTGGAATTGAATTACGACCAGAAATTGATGCTCACTTTGCCAAATACAACAAGTAACCCCAACGCTTTTGCATACCTGTCTTGCAGCCACTCAAATCAAGTGCTCAAATCGAAACTGCAAAAAGAGTGTATAAACCAACGCACACACCAGTGCAGGGACTTATGGAAAAGAGATGCGATATGACCTCTGAAGGACAAAAGGGCAGCCGATAGCTCGTGCCTGCTTTCATTCGGCTTCAGCTTTTTGGAAACTTTAGTATAACTTGAAGCAGTATTACTCCGGAACAGCATATTGTAGCGGCCCGAAAAGCAAACTAAGTAACGTTTTCAACCCCGTCCCTAAAATCCGCTCAGCTTCATCGTTACGGTAGGTATCAACAGCAGGAAACCCAGTATGATGAAAATCAGGATGAGGGGCCAAACCCATTTCACCCATTTCTCATAGGGTATGCGTGCCACACCCAACGCGCCGATAAGCACACCCGAAGTGGGAGTGATCATGTTGGTAAACCCGTCGCCAAACTGAAAGGCCATAACAGTTGCTTGCCGCGATATGCCAATAAGATCGGAAAAAGGTGCCATGATGGGCATGGTGATGGCCGCCTTGGCCGAGCCCGAAGGAATCACTACGTTGATCACTGTTTGTATCAGGTACATCACGCCAATGGATGCGATGTCTCCAAAGTCGGACATGGATTTTGAGAGGCCGTATAGAATTGTATCAATCACACCTCCATCCTGGAGTACTACAATAATGCCACCAGCCAGCCCAACGATGACGGCGGCGGATAGAATGTCTTTTGTGCCTGCGAGGAAAAGGCGGGCAATCTTATCGGCTGTGTGCCCCATACTCAACCCGGCGGTGATGCCCATAGCCATGAATAGGGTGGCGATCTCCATTACATACCAATCATAACCCATCACGCCTACGATGAGGAAAAGTATGGTGAACGCTAACAGATGCAGAATAAAAAAATGCACTGAACGGCGAAGGGTAACGATGCCCACGATGGCAAACAAAGCGGTAGCAATGGGTATGACACTCAGCGCTATTGAGGAGTTACCGATGTTGAGCTCCGACACCGGATAAAACACTGAGAATACGATAAGCGCAGCCAGCACTACTCCATATACAACCCAGGCGGCCAACGGGGTGTGATAGGTTATTTTCTCAATATCATCGCTGCCTTTGTCGCGCCAGTAAGCATCTTCCTCGTAAACAGGCGATATTCGGGGGTTGTTTTTAACCCTTCGGGCATAGTAAAGGATCAAACCTATGCCGGCAAGGTTGATTATCACCCAACAAAAAATGCGATATTCGATGCCCGAAAAAAGTGGTATTTCGGCCAGCCCCTGTGCGATGCCTATGGTGAAAGGGTTCAGCACTGCGCCGGCAAAACCGATATGTGCGGCCACATAAACCAGGCACACCCCCACGATGGAGTCGTAGCCCATGCGAATAGCCAGCGGCACCAAAATAATGACAAAAGCAATGGTTTCTTCGCTCATGCCAAATATAGCTCCAAATAGGCTGAACATCAGCATGATAAGTACCATAACCAGGTTGTTGACCCCCAGCTTACGAATTAACTTATACCTCTCCAGCTTGTGTGTGAATCGAAGGAAGGCAAAAATACCTACGTCTATTGCCCGGCTTTGATTCATGATCCAGAACGCTCCGCCAATCATGAGGATGAAGATGATGATATTCGATTGCTTGACAAAGCCTTTAAAGAGGGCCGAAAACACCTGCCATGTTTGCGCTTTCCCACCGCTACCCATGCTTTCGCGCTCTCTATCGCTCAGGGTTTGGTCGTAGCGGAAGACCAGGGTGGTCTTCTCCTTCGAGTCAACCATCTGCGTTTGACGGGTATATTTACCGGCGGGAAGGATCCATGTCAGCGAAGCCGCTAACATGATAATAAAGAACACGATGGCAAATGTGTGAGGTATTTTTTTAAATTTCAGCATTGTGAAAATGAAATGTGATGTTGGTGGAGCTATTTTGTACCAAACCCGAGTGGCCTGTAAGCAGCCTTATCAATATCGCGCAGGTTTTTGATAGGCCGGGGAGGACTGAGGTAACGTGCCATGAAATCATATATCTTCACCCTGGTTTCTTTTGCGAATTTGGTATCACTACGGTCAAATCCATGACCCCCTGGAATATCTTTATATATCTCATATTCAAACTTCTTTCCTTCAGCTTTCAGCGCACGGATCAGATGTTCAACCTCCAGTACATATACATCATCATCGTTCGTGTTGGTGTGGATAAGTAGTGGCGTTTGCAGTTTGTGCGCATGGTTCACCGGCGAACGGCGGCGATATTCTTCAACATTTTCAGCGGCAGTTTTGCCTATGTGATAGTCGGCTGAGAAGAGCTTGCGATAAGAATCGGTGGCATAACCCATCCTGGCCACCAGGTCGCTCACCGGAACACCGGCAAAAGCCACCTGGTAATCGTCAGGATAATTAAAGATGTTCATCAGGGCAATCATGCCGCCATGGCTCCAACCGATGATGCCCACCCGCTTTGGATCAGCAAATTCATAATTTTCAACGACATAATCGCGGCTGGCTTTCGCATCTTCGTTTTCGAGGCCGCCATAGTCAATCAGCTCGTAGAAACGCTGGCCATAACCGGTGCTTCCCCGATACTCAGGAGCTACTACAATATATTGCTGTGTCATCATTTCGCGGATGATGTGGGTGTAGTAGGTGTCGAAATCGGCATGTACACCACCGTGGGGCAACACCAGCAGCGGATACTTTTTTGCAGGGTCAATGTTGCGGGGAATGAAAATATAGGTATAAAAGCGCACAGGGTTGGCGGCTCCCTTGGCAGTTGGATTTTTTACAACTGCCGGTGGGGGTCCGGTAATAAACACCTTGTCAATGTATGCCAATTCGCCCACCTTATTATACCACGCCAGGTCATCTACAGCCTTGCTGATGGCATCGAGACGGTGACCAACTGCTTCGAACCGCTGGTTTATAAGTTTGATGACATCCTCGTTGGCTTGCGACCTTACTGCACTCGGCCAACCCATGGTTATCATTAGCAATCCAATCGAAATCTTATTTAAAATTTTCATAGCTTCTATAGTTTAGGTTTTAATATTTTTGATTTTCTGAACGCTAAAAATACAAATTATCGTTCAGATAAGCTGAGACTTGCTAAAAATCAATAGCAGGATAGCGAAACTGTTCTATTAACATTATTATTTATACTAATTTAGTGTCTGTCCATAAAGTCTCCCGCACCCCGTATGGACGCATTGGCGTCAAGCTAGTATTTGGTTATTAACAAAGGACTGTTAGTAAAATAAGGGAGTTCACTGTAAAAGGGAACGAAAAAATGAAGCTGTTTGTACCTCAAAACACTACTAATGAAAACAAACAGCTCCATCGGGAAAATTTCCCAATGCAAAGTAACTTTAATTTTGGCACAATTAGAAACAAAAACAATTAATAAAATAGCCCGACTTAGTGGCTATATTCAACGCAAAACGTGCAAGATTGCCCCTAAGAGTTTGATCATTGGTTTTATGATAATGGTTTCAAAACAGCGAAATACTTATACTGACTGGGCAACAGAGGTTGGCTTTTTAGAGGGCAAAGTCTTTAGTAAACAGGCATTGAATGAACGTATGCGCCCACAGACTGAAATATTTGTGAAGCGCGTAGTTGAAGGAATTGTCAGTAAACACACACCTGAGCTATCAAGTAGAAAGGTTATGGGAGTGTTGAGACATTTTAACAACGTGAAGATTGATGACAGCACCACCATTTCCTTACCCGACGCTATGGCCAAAGAATTTCCGGGCAGCGTAACAAGGGGCGTACAAAAAGCGCAGGCAAAAATACACGCCATGTATAATCTTACAGACAACAACTTTTCATTTCTTGATGTGCATAGTTTTGCTAACAACGACCAAAGCCTTTCTGCAAATGTGTTACCCTACCTGGAAAAAGGAGATTTATGTATCCGCGATTTAGGATTCACCATTCTGGATGTTGTTTCAAAATTTATTGAAAAGGGAATTTATTTTGTAGCACGAAAAAGCTATAGCACCAACGTCTATGACGTTGAGACTAAGGTAAAGATAAATTTATTGAAGGAACTGCGTAAAAAGAAATTTATAGACAAGGAAGTGTTCATTGGCAGTGAAAAACAAATACGCTTACGCCTTATTGCTCATCCTGTCTCTGCAGAACAAGCTGCAGTACGCAGAAGAAAAGCTAAGGCCGATAGGGATAAAAGATTAAACCACTCTCTCAACTACTATGAATTGCTTGGTTACAGCATATACATTACCAATATATCACCTTTGCAATGCAATGCAAATGAGGTTTTTCTGCTCTATAAACTCCGCTGGAGGATTGAAATAATTTTTAAAAGCTGGAAGAGTTGTTTTTCGTTAGAAAAAATAATTCACCGCCAATGCAAAAACCCAATCCGTGTAAAGTGCATGATCTACCTTATGTTGCTATATATTTACTTGTTTCATGTAGTTTGGTGGAGGTATTGCGAAGGCAAAGTACCAAAGGGTCTTGAACAAGTAGAGCTCAGTATCTTGAAATTGGCCAACTTTTTCAAAAACAATTTCTCGAATATAATATCAGGTAAATCAAACAGGCAACTTATTAGCCAAATGCTAGCACATTGTAGGTATGACAAACGAAATGACAGGGAAAATGCTAAACAATTGCACTCTAAACTTGCAGCTTAGCTTGACGCCAATGCGCGTCAGGCGGGAGGGCAGGGGGATTTTTTATTTTTAATAAATAATTCAGGTTAGATCCTATTTCTGTTGCTTCTCAACAATAATTCCATTCGTGTAGCCCATTATTACAAAATAGACAGAAGCAGAAAATATCGCAATTGTTAAAATGATCGAAAGGGTTCTGAGCCACGATATACCCGAACTGAATCCATAAGGTAGCAATAATGCGAGGAATATTATTAAAAATTGTAGGTTTCTGTAAAAATCAGGATTCCATTTTATTTCATAGATTTCATCCTTGGCCAGGTCGAGTTTGATTTTCCTACTTCGGGACAACCCCTGTTTTACCTGGAGTTCAATTGTCCCACAAATATATGTACTTTTGTTTGTTATCAGCAAAATATACGTAACTTATGGTTAAAGGCAGGGATACAAAACCACATATTGGCATTTTTGGCCGCAGAAACAGTGGTAAGAGTTCGCTCGTCAATGTGCTGACCGGTCAGGATATTGCCATCGTGAGCAAGGTAGCAGGAACTACCACCGATCCGGTGAAAAAGTCAATTGAGATTCTTGGCTTTGGGCCGGTAATTTTAGTTGACACCGCTGGCATTGATGATACAGGTGAACTTGGGCAAAAACGCGTTGAACGAACCCACCAGGTGCTCAAAACCATTGATGTGGCAATTCTGGTAATTTCAAAAAACAATTTTGGTTCGTTCGAAGAGAGATTAATAGACAAATTCAATAAAAATGATATCCCTTTTTTCATTGTTCACAACAAATCGG
>JAUXXY010000124.1 GCA_030684735.1 Bacteroidales bacterium
GTTTGAAGAGAACACCTGTCATACCACCTACAAGAGTGAGGGGGAAAAAAACCGCAACCACCACTAGTGTTGTAATGATTACAGAGAGCCAAACTTCGTTGGTTGCATAGATGGCTGCCTCACGAGGGCTGCTCCCCCGCTCTATATGCCGGGTGATGTTTTCGAGTACCACAATGGCATCGTCAACCACCATTCCGATGGCAATTGACAAAGATGTAAGCGAGATGACATTGACCGAATTTCCGGTGATAAACAAGTAGATGAATGCCACAATCAACGAAATGGGTATGGTGAGTGCAATGATGAAAGTGGCCCGCCAGTGACCAAGGAAAAACAACACCACCAGGATTACAAAAAAGAAGGCAAACATCAGTGTTCGGGATAGATTGCTGATTGACCCCTTAATAAAATCGGAGGTGTCCATAATCAGGTCTATCTTCACATCAGGAGGGAGCTCTTTTTTCAGGACTTCGAGTTCTTTACGTATTTCCCTTGAAACTTTCACGGAATTGGCTCCCGATTGCTTCATGACAAACATCCGCAAGCCAGTTTTTCCGTTGATCTTCTCGTCGAGTGTTCGGTCTTTTAATGTATCGTTTACAGCCGCCACGTCGTGAAGATAAACAGGGTTCCCGTTAAAATTTGCAACTACCAGATTTCCAAGCTGATAGCTTTCATTAAATTCGCCCTGAATACGTAGCTGATAATCCATTTGCCCCATTTTAATGTTGCCGGAGGGTAAGTTCATGTTTTCAGCAGCAATAACATTGCCTAATTGCTCTATGGTTAAGTTGTAGGCATCCAGGCGCCGGGGGTCAACATCAACGTAAACCACCCGTTTTGGAGCCCCCATCATAGCTGCTGATCCAACTCCTTCAATTCTGTTGAGGGGGTTAATGATTTTTTCTTCAAGCAATTTCGCAAGACCAGGGTAACTCTCATTGGCAGTAACGGCAAAGAAAATGATGGGCATCATGTTGGTGTTGAACTTAAATATGACTGGTCTGTCAGCGCCTACCGGGAGGTAATCGTAAATTCGATCTACTACATCGCGTATGTCGTTGGTAGCCTCATCGAGGTTGGTTTCCCACGAAAATTCAAGGGTAATCACCGAAAGGTTATCGTTCGAAACCGAGGTCACTTCTTTTACCTTGTCTATCGCATTGAACGCATCTTCGAGGCGTTTTGTCACATTGGTTTCGATATCGGCGGCGTTGGCCCCCACATAACTGGTCATAACCGAAATATACGGAGGGTTCATTTCCGGATAAAGGTCAATCGGTATGCGGCTCAACGCATAGATACCCATCACTACAACCGCTGCAAAAACCATAAAGGTTGTAATGGGCTTGTTTACAGCACTTTTATATATATTCATCTTGATTTAATGTTAAGCGTTATCACTTGAATGAACATTTAATTGTTCGAGACCTCAACAGGCATGCCATCGAGCAGGCGGGCCTGGCCGCTCACAATGATGCGGTCGCCCTGTTTTAGCTTGTCCGATATTACTTCCACGTAATCGTCGTAGCGTTTACCAATCAACACAGACACCCTGCGTGCCATCCCGTTTTCTTCCACAAACATGTAGCGCTCATTAGATCCCTGCATTTTAAGCACAGAAATGGCAGGAACTACCAGCGCATCTACATGGTCGAGGTTGAGTGTAACCCGAATGAACATGCCAGGCCGTAATACGCTATCGCGATTTTCAATAGCAATCTCAACGTTGAATGAGCGGCTGCCAGCATCAATGGTTGGATGAATACGGAAGATTCTTCCTTTGAAGGTGCGGTCTGGATAAATGTCGCTTGATACAGTGGCTTCCATGCCATTCTTTATCAATGGAAAATATTTTTCCGAGATAGGGACCATGGCCTTCAGCCTGTCCATTTGTATCAGCGAAACGATCGCGGCTTTGCCGATCTGTGGAATAGGAGCACCTGAATACATTTCGCCAGCCTCGAAATACTTGCCCGAGATCACACCACTGAATGGCGCTTTCAAGCGTGTGTTATTAAGTAAAAACTCTACATTGGTTTTGGCAATGTCGTACTGTGCCTTCAGTTGGTCATACTGTTGCAGAGCAATGCTGCCAACATTTCGAAGGGTGTCGAGCCGGCGGAAGTCGGTTTCGAGGGTTCTGAGCTGAACCTCAGCTTGTTGAAGTTGAATACGATCCATCTGAACCAACACCGTTCCGGCTGATACATGGCTGCCTACTTCAACATAAATGGCTTCAATGCGTCCGGGCGTTGCCGGTGTCATATGAATTTCCGAGTACGCCTGCAAGGTAGCCGTATATTCAACAGAACGGGCAATCTTCCGATAATCAAGAGTCATCACAAGAACCATCTCCTTTTTTTGCAATGATTCGGTGGTGCCGGCCAATGGCTTTTCTTTTTTGGCAGATGAGCAGGATACGGCGAGTATCGCGATTGTTGCCAGAACAAAAATTGTAATTCGTTTCATTTACTGTAATTATTTACTATTAATTTGGACTTCGTAACACCCTGATAATCAGTGGTAAAAAATGTGCAAAAATGCAAAAAAAGTGTTGCATGAATCATTGTAATTATTTAATTTTGTGGTACTTAACAAACAAATTACAAAACAAAAAATCAATGACCATGCAACAGAACAAAGGTATTACAAAAATAAGCACCGTAAGTGATGATGATGGAAAAAATGTTGATACCATCTTTCACACCTTGTCAACCAT
>JAUXXY010000033.1 GCA_030684735.1 Bacteroidales bacterium
TATTGCCATCTGGTGGTCAACCACTCAGCAAAATGAACTTTGGGCATAGTGTGGTCGGGCTGCCTTCGACGAGCCGGATGCAGATAGCGTCAGTGTTTCGAAAAAAATCGGTTTAAGCATTAGGTGTCTAAAAGAAATTAATACCTGCAACGCTCCGACTGATCTATCAATAACAACTCAACCAAACGGGAGCGCCACTTTGCAATGGATTCGCAATGGAATAGAAACAGCGTGGAATATCGATTATGGTCCTACAGGATATACCCAGGGAGCAGGAACCACCATTCAGATTGTGGTTAACAATCCTTATACTTTCACTGGTTTAAGCCCATACATCACATATGATGCTTACGTGCAGGCACTTTGCGGCCAGATGCTGAGTAATTGGGCAGGGCCTGTTACTTTTTCAATTACAAGTTTATCGGGCGATGCCAATTGCGATGGGGTGGTGAATGTGCTCGATATAATTACCATGATCAACTATATTATGACGTTTAACCCGACACCTTTCTGCCTCGCAAACGCCGATGTAAATGGGGATGGAGCTGTGAATGTGCTGGATGTGATCGGCACTATTAATATTATTATGGCAGGAGGAAAGTAAGAGCCTGACCCCGCAGCAGTTTTTCGCTGGAAGGCAGTTTCCCGCAGATTAAAAGCCATGCAAAATAAAAAAACCTGTGCCCATCTGCGAGTATTTCATCTGCGAAAATTTGGGAGAAACTGTATTCCCCGCCTTTCTGCTTCGTAAATACCGACATAAATGGAGATGGGTTTATCAATGTGCTGGATGTGATTGGCAAAAGGGCATGCACAGGCCTCGATCGGGTGAAAGGAAAAAAATAACCGGCTGCAAGGGCAGCCGGTTTACGAACCAAAACACATAAAGAAAAAAGAACAAGCAATATCCTAATAGCGCCAACCAAAGGTGATCATAAAGACCTGGTTTGCAAATTTATTATTCGCCACAGGGGCATTAAATCCTTCGGGTACCCAGTAAAGATGAGAATCTTCATTATAGCTGGACACTCTATATCCAAAATCTACAAAATAGTCAGCGTCGCGAATCCCGAAACCAAGAGATAATTGGTCTGCTTTCCCGTCATTCACACCCGATTTATAAGGGCTGCCCAACATAGCATATCCGCCCCTGATATATATTTCTCTTAGCCGCCATTCGGCGCCAAACCGCAGGTTGTGAGCTGCTGTATATTTTTCGCGTATCTCGGTGTTTTCGTCAAAATACTTGTAAGTACTTGAGTTTAGCTTGGCTTCTGAATAGTCAACAAACTCGTATTCAGCCGAAACAAATCCCATTTTTCCGAACTGCACCATGGCGCTGCCAATGGCTTTCATGGGAGTGGTGAGCTCGTAGTCAAATTTTCCGTCGGGGGCTTCGCTGGTGTATTCTTTGCCGTTGTCGAAACGCGATTTCATCGAATAACTCCACGAGTCGTGCAGCTTCGAATAGAAAGTAGGTGAATGAAATGCCGCACCCAGTCGTAGCCAATCGGTGGCACGAAGAATAGCACCGAATTTTACGTTGAATCCTGTACCTCGTGTACTGATTTCCTCGAAGCGGTCGAATGATTTGAAATAGTAAATTGTATCAGCATTATCTTTTTCAGTGTAAATTGACTCATAGTTATACCTCACAAACGGAATGCCTATGCTGGCACCCAGGTAAAACCTGTCATCGTAGTTCGACCCTATGCCAAAAACCATTTCGTTAATTGACCCGCTGGTAGTAATGGATTTCTGCTGCAGGACCCCACCACGATACACATCTGCATCATAATAAAGGTTGGTTGAGTCGAACACCCACAACAGATCAGCATCATAGGCAAGTTTGGTCGTAAACTGATCGAGGTTTTTAGGTTGATTTCCATCGGCCTGGTGTGCATACCCCGTCAGCAGACTATGATGCTTATTATTCCCTTCGAGCAGGATTCGGTTATTAAAATTGCTAAGGCGGTTCATTCCTAACCCAACCTGAACCATCTTCCACCCCGGTGCATCAGTACCTGCGGTGAGATCCTTGGCAAACACAACACCAAGGTTAGCCAGGTTAAGGTTGTATCTGTTATCTTCTCTTAATTTTCCGAGGTAAGTGGTTTCGGTTTTGGCCAACGAGAAGGCAGGGGTGAGGCTATACTCCGATTTTCGGAAAAGTCCCAGTCCGGCAGGGTTGGTCGAAAGAGCTGAAAAGTCAGCACCCACTGCTCCAAGGGCACCTCCAAGGCCAAGATAACGGGCAGTGCCTGTAAGGTTCATTTTCGAGTATCGCAGGGCATCTTCCTGGTTTTGTGCATACAGGCCGATCGCTCCGGATAAAATGATCGTGGTTATGAAGAGTCTTGCTTTCATGATTTTGAGATTTTCAATTAATAAAAGTTAATCCAACTAGTTATCTGCGACTTCCTCTGTCCGAAGAACCTGAAGAGCTTGACGATCCCGAAGAACTGGAGGAACCGGAAGAGCCTGAGGATGAGCCTGAACTGCTGGGAGCCGGTGAACTGCTGTGCGAAGGTTGCGAATAGCTTCCGGATGAGTTCGAAGGGGGTGGTGAGCTACTGCGCGAAGGTGTGGAGTAACCATCCGAAGGCCTTGAATAGGTGGGGCTGGTATGTTGTGGAGGAGGCGAATAGTTCCTGTTTTCTTGTCTGCTACTGCTGCGATTGTCGTCTGATTTGGAAGGAGGTGTGTAGCGACGTTGATCACTGGGCTGGGTGTTACGAGGTTGACTTTCATTCTGCTGCGGAGCAACTTGCTGGCGGGTATCCGAAGGCCTTGGTTCGGCGGGTTTTGTTTCAGCGGGCTTACTATATTCACGAATGCTCCGGTAAGCAGGATTGGTATATCCTTCACTGCTTTGGGGCTTGTTATACCTTGGAGGCGAATAAGGTTGAGGCTGACGCTGGGTTTGTGTAGGCTGTTGCTTTTGTTCGGTTGCACGGGAACCCTGTGGTTGAGGTGAGCGGGTGCTTCCCCCATCATATTGATAGTTGCGCTGAGTGGGAGTCACCGGCTTTGCCTGGGGTGTTGAAGCATCGCTGGAGCGACCTGCGGGAATTTGTCTAACACTCGGCTTGTCGTAAGCAGCTGGCCTACCAGCCCGTGACTGATCATTAGCTGGCGTTTGGGTGCGAACACTGCCAGTGCTCCGTGTCTCGGTCCGTTCGGTAGCAGTTGGTGTAATCCTGCCACCTTCTCTCGATACATCTATACCACTTGAATTATCTCTGCTGCCACGTGTATCGGTGGTTACAGGGCGGGTCGTAGCTCCACTGTTTTCACCAATACTGCGGGTGCTGCGACCAGGATCGGCAGGGGTGTCGAATCTTGATCCACGTCCGTTCACATCACCACCCCTGAGCGTGTTATCAGCAGCTATCGCTTTTTCATAGCGCTCGCCAAAAGTTGAGGTTCTATTGCTTCCGGCGGCTCCGCTGCCTGTATTGCCGGCAAAGCCAACACGGGGACCATAGTAATAAGAGTTCTTGTCGTTGCTGTTGATATACCAGCTGTGATAGTTGCCATAGTGACCATCCCAGTAGCCATTCCAGTAACCATGGCGATAACCGCTCCAGTAAGAGCCGTAGCCATAATAGGAGAGAGATTCCCAGTCATAGAAACTGTAATAAGGATACCTATAGTTATAGTAAAATAACCAGCGGGGCGAGCCCCATCCATAGCCGTAGTGGAAGGAAGGATACCATCCATAACCGGTATAAATACTGGTTCCCCAGAAGAAAGGATCGTAGTTATACCAATACATATTGGTATAATAGTCGTGATAGTATGAGTTGAAGGTATAGGGGCTGTGAAACCTGCGGAGGCGTGCCGAATAGGAATAATCGTAGTAATCACCATAATAGTTGTTGGTAACATAATTGCTCCCCGAAGGATCAGTATAATATTCGCTTTCAGGAGATGATGATTCGTATTCCTCACCCTGGTAATTAGATTCCTCAGCATAAGCCTCGTCCTGAATCTCGGGGGCTAACTCCTCTTGCCTGACCACTTTTTTTATCACAACCAACTCTTTTGTTTTAACAACAGGATCGGAGGGCGAATAATAAACATCGTCGTAAGCGGTGATGCCAGACCGTGATGTACCGCAACTTGCAAGCACAAAGGCTATCAAAACAAAAATGAATGCAAACAGTTTCATGGCTTTGCCCTCCATATTAGGTGTGTTATTTTGTAAGATTCTTGATTTCATGAGAGGTATTATTTTTAATTTTGCCAACTTCACGAGATTGATCGTTTGATTAAACACAAAATTCATACCATAAACAACACTAATGGCAAAAGATTTTCCAACACGTGCAGAAAACTACGCACAATGGTACAACGACCTGGTTATCAAAGCCGATCTGGCCGAGAATTCAGCCGTGCGTGGTTGCATGGTGATCAAACCCTATGGCTATGCCATTTGGGAAAAGATGCAAGCTGCACTCGATAAGATGTTTAAAGACACCGGGCATATGAATGCTTATTTTCCGTTGTTCATCCCTAAGTCTTTCTTCAGCCGCGAAGCCAGCCATGTTGAAGGTTTTGCCAAGGAATGTGCTGTTGTAACCCACTATCGCCTGAAAAGCGCCCCGGATGGCAGCGGAGTGGTGGTTGACGAGGATGCAAAACTCGATGAGGAACTGATCATCCGCCCAACGTCCGAAACCATCATCTGGGACACTTATCGCAATTGGATTCAATCGTACCGTGATCTGCCCCTGCTCATCAACCAATGGGCAAACGTGGTGCGCTGGGAAATGCGCACCCGCCTGTTTTTGCGCACAACCGAATTCCTTTGGCAGGAAGGCCACACTGCCCATGCCACCAGCCAGGAAGCCATTGAGGAAACCGAAATAATACTGGGCATTTATGCTGATTTTGCTGAAAAATGGATGGCCATTCCTGTTCTCAAAGGGTTCAAATCGCCCAACGAACGTTTTGCAGGTGCAGTTGAGACCTATTGTATTGAAGCACTCATGCAAGATGGTAAAGCCTTGCAGGCCGGAACTTCACACTTCTTGGGTCAGAATTTTGCAAAAGCCTTCGATGTAAAATTTTTGAACCGAAATAATGAATTAGATTATGTGTGGGCAACTTCCTGGGGCGTTTCAACCCGTTTGGTCGGCGGCCTGATCATGGCCCATTCCGACGATAATGGTCTGGTGTTGCCTCCGAAACTTGCACCTATTCAGGTTGTTATTATTCCGATCTACAAAAAGCCTGAGCAATTCGCAGCAATCGCCGATAAGGCGGCGCAAATCAAAACTGCTCTCGAAAAGAAAGGCATCTCGGTGAAATTCGACGATCGCGATAGCTTTACACCTGGTTGGAAATTCAATGAGTATGAGTTCAAAGGAGTGCCTGTACGGCTTGCCATCGGCCCTCGGGACCTCGAAAACGACACCGTAGAAGTTGCTCGGCGCGACACCCTTGAAAAAGCCGTTTACCAGATGACCGACATCGAGAATAAGGTAGCGAACTTGCTCGACAACATTCAGGAAAATATGTATCAGAAAGCACTGGCTTTCAGGGAAAACAACACCCACCAAGTGGATACATGGGAAGAGTTTTGCAACACCCTCGAAAACAAAGGCGGTTTTCTGCTTGCTCATTGGGACGGCACCTCCGAAACTGAACAAATAATAAAGGAAGAAACCAAGGCCACCATTCGCGTCATCCCACTAGATGCTAAACCCGAAGCCGGAAAATGTATCTATACTGGTCATCCATCCAAGCAACGGGTAGTGTTTGCACGGGCATATTGATAAGCGCTTTAAGTTTACTTAACTGTCAATTTTCTGATTATTATGGATAAGGCCCTTGCCGCTTTCGAACGCTTACTCCGCATCATGGACGACCTCAGGGAGAAATGCCCCTGGGATCGCAAGCAAACCCTTGAATCATTGAGGTATTTAACCATTGAAGAAACCTATGAACTTTCGGATGCCATACTGGAAGGTGATCTGCATGGAGTAGGCAACGAGTTGGGCGATCTGTTGCTGCATATTGTATTTTACGCCAAGATTGGCTCGGAAAAGGGTGTATTTAATATATCAGATGTTATTGAAGGAATAAACAAGAAACTTATCCACCGCCATCCACATATTTATAGCGATATAGTTGCACGTGACGCTGAACAGGTTAAGAGTAACTGGGAGAAGATTAAACTGCATGAGGGTGCGCACGGGGTACTGGGAGGTGTTCCACTTTCGCTGCCGGCTATGGTCAAGGCTTATCGCATCCAGGAAAAGGCACGTGGTGTAGGGTTTGATTGGGAGGAACCGCACCAGGTTTGGGACAAGGTCATGGAAGAAGCCAATGAACTCAAAGAAGCTCTTGAAAAAGGCGATGAAAAAAAGAAAGAGGAAGAATTCGGCGACCTGCTTTTTGCCTTGGTAAATTATGCCCGGTTTATTGATGTGAACCCCGAAGATGCCTTGGAGCGAACCAACAAAAAGTTTATCAAACGGTTTACCTTCCTCGAAGAGCAGGCCAAATTGAAAGGCAAATCGCTGAAAGACATGACCCTTAGCGAGATGGACATCTATTGGAACGAGGCCAAAAACGGGGAGTAAAAATCAGGGTTGCAAAAAACCTGAATATGGCTACAAATGCTTTTCTGCTGCCTGAACTACCTCATAAGTGTCCCCATCATATACAAAAGCCACCACGCCAATATTATTGGCGTTCCAGGTATTTTTTATTGTATAGTCGTAGATTTTTGTGTATAAAGTTTGTGCAGGTAACTCGTTATTACCTGAATGGAGAACCTCGCCCCAGGTTCCGTTCACTGCTGCGCGGAGAACATGGCGATGTACATAATTAATGATGACATCGGGGCCAAGATCAGGATAGCTGTTTTTCTGCGGCGACACAATACTGTCTTCCACTATAAAAATCGAGAGCATTAACTTGCGCGTCAAGCTTGCAAGGGCTTTGACTTCCACTTTGATTTGTGCTGTAAGCAACGCAGCATTGTAATTATTGGTGATCTTAACATCCATCACAGCGGTGCCTTCAAGTGCATTGGCTACAACTCCAGCCAAGTCATCGGGGCCAAGACGGTGATTGATATTGAAACCTGCCCTGTTGACCATCCCTTTGGGTAGGCTGACCTCGCTCACGCCAAAAAAATTATCGAGCTCGGTACCGGAAACTGCGCGATAATCCATTGTAAAATAACCGGTGGAGCTAGTCCTGGCAAAAAGTCCGGCATGCACCGACATCACTACTATCCTGGAACCATAAGTTTGCTTAATTTGTTCAACTGCAACAGCTCCTCTCGGACAGTTAGGACATTGATGGCCTGTGAATTCTTCGATCAGCACTTTTTTTATCACATTTCCGCCTGGATCAACCGGAACATTGGTGGCTACCACATAGGGGAGCTCAATCTTATCGCAGGATTGCTGTATGAATAATCCAACCAAAAGTAACACGATGAAAAGAATTCTTTGTTTCATAGCCGAATAAATATCTTATTATTATTCAATGGTTTAGAATGAACTTGAGAGAGTTAGCATCAACCCGTTGTTTGCCGGCACATAACGGCAAACGCCCCCCACACATACGATTCCTTCATTTTGTCGGCCCCAGGAGATAGCTATGCGTGACGATTTGTGGCTATAACTAATGGCAAAGTTGTAATAATGTAACTTTTTATCGGTGTTGCCATAATTCCATTGATCGGCAATACTAAATGACCACCTTGGAGCAATGGTGTATTCGGCAAGGCCCGAAAACCAATCACCCAAGTCCTGCGCTGTGGACAGATTCTGCAATTCGAATCGCAAGGATTTGTTGTTGGAAAGCTTGTATTGAATGTCAGCTACAACGATACCAGCCTTTACGTCAGGATCGCCGATGTGTCCCTGGATAACCCCGATGTCGTAGAAAAGATTGATGTATTGAAGGATTACCTTCAGGTCTTTGTTTATACGCCGGCTGATTTCAATATTGAACTCACTGAAGTATTTCTCATTCCCCGAATCGAATAATTTGGCATTATAACCAAGGGTACCCTTTGCTCCGATGGGTGTTGTGTCGTTGATCGCAGTGCGGTTCAGCGAATTCACCAGGTTGTAGCTCATCGTAATGCTTGTTCCATAGCGGCCGCCCAATTTAGTGTTTCGCTTGATTGTGTAAATCAGTTGACCCTGATAAGCAACTTCGCCATTGGATTGGGTGGCATAAGGATACCTGGCAATCAATGCATAAGAATGTTGCTTGGTGAGTGGTGGCAAAAAATTGATATCCAGCGCATTGCCCATTTCGGTACGCCTGGATTTAAAGCTCATATTATCGGTGTGCTTGGCTGAAAGCTGGAGACTCAACCCTTGCCTGAAATAGGATGCAGTGATCAATAACGAATGTCCTGGTTTGTAGATAAACCCGTTGACTGAAGACGGATCATTTACTTTATAAGCATACTCGCCGGCAAAGTTAAGCCTGTCAGAGGTTATGTTCATGCGGCCAGCAAAAGCTGCTACGTTGAGCGGCAAATCATAGCGGAGACCTGATTGAGGGCTGATAAGTTCATCTTTCTGGTATTTACTTACAGCACTTCCGCCCAGAAGTATGCGAGTTCCACTTTGCGAGAGGCTGTTTATCAAATCATTGATGTTTAGCTCTGCATCCAGTCCACGGACAATCCCGGGGCTTAACTCCCAAAAGTAACGTTGATGGCCATACACTCCTTTAATCGCAATCCCGTTGGCTGGCCTGAAACGAACCCTGACACCATCAAGCGAATTATCAATTCCAAGGTTCCAATCTTCGTAGGCTCGAAAAATCATTCCACTGCCGAACTGCTCATAGAAATTCCCGGCAGTTACTTCAAAATCACCGGCTTGGTAGGTTATGAACCTGTAAGAAAGGCCAGTTCCCTGATGTCTTGGGTCATAGCCCAATAGTGGGTTCAGGTAGCTTTCAAACCTAATGCCTGCGGTGAAATTTCCTTGGGAATAAAGCAGATTGGTAAAAGTATTCATCAGGATTTTTTCAGGCACTTTGGGTGCGCCAATCAACGAATCGGGGCGATAAAGTTGGGCATCGAGCTGGAAATTACCATTTATCCTTGCCAGGCTTGATAATTCCTGGGCAGATGCCATGCTTGAGAGAAATAAAAGGCCAATGAAATACAAAATAATAATTGGCAGAATTTGCCGAATTCTCATCATAAAATAGTTTGTATGTTTGTGACGTAAATTGTTGGGAATAATGTTTAATGCCTGCTAATGTCTTCCCCATTTTTGACTTTCTTGACCAGTTCAAGTAGCTGATGCTGACTTCCTTCGGAGAAGGATGTGTGTTGCCATACAATGACCCTGTCAGCATTTAGTAAAAAATTGTGAGGAATGATATTTACATTCATAGCCCTCTTGAAATCACTGTTAGGATCAAGCAAAACGTCGAAAGTCCAGTTTTTCCCGCGCACGGTGGGAAGTACTCTGGAGGTGCTCCGCGCATCATCAACCGAAATGGCTATGACCTTAACACCGGTTTCTTTTACCCAATCATCATACACTTCAGCAATGGCCGACAACTCGCGCATGCACGGGGTGCACCATAAGGCAAAAAAACTGAGGATGATGGGGTTGCCCTGGTTTTCGATTTTCGATGTATTAAAATCTCTTCCATCGAGTGTTTTTACCACTACCGCCGGGATGCCACCTGTTGCTTTTTCACCTTCCTGAGTAAAGGCTGTTGCTGAGATGAAGGCCAGAAGCAACAGGATTACTGGTTTTTTCATGTGTTTATATCTTGTTATTTAGTTCATCCCGAAACTTTGGGATTGTTTAGTAATTTGTTTCAAGTCTCAAGTTTCTATACGAAAATTTTGAAACCTTGAACCTTGAACCTGAAACCTTGAACCTTTACGTGTCTTTATTTACTCACTATTGTTCGTGAGATCGCTTCGCTAAGTTGTCATGGATGTTTCATATCAAGGAAAATGGTTCTTGAGAATGTTTTTATGTGGCAAAAATAGCAAATTCTTTACCAGGATTTGTTATTTAGCTTCAATCAACGGCGATGTAAACTTCAAGCAGGTGGACTTCAGCGGTAGGGATGATGATTGTTTTATTTATGATAGCCGGTACCAAAACACATTCGCCTGCTTTGAGCGATGCTGTGCTATTGGCGCAATGGATTTCTGCCGCACCTGATATACATAAATAGATTACGAATGAATCCAGCTCACCGTGGTTTTTCGAAAGTGGCTTGCTGAGTTGAAGCAAATTGGTAGTAAAATAAGGGCTTGAAACAAGAGGTATGGCTTTATCAATGGAGGCTTTGTAATGGGTTCGATAATCGGGATATACCTCGAGGTTCATGACTTCCAAGGCTTGTGTGAGGTGCAGTTCCCGCGAGTTTCCCTGTGAATCAACCCGGTCCCAGTCAGAGATGCGAAAAGTATTGTCCGACGTTTGCTGAATTTCAGCCAGCAGAATTCCCGGGCCCAAGGCATGTACCCGTCCAGCTGGTAAGTGAAATACGTCACCTGCAGTTACTTTTTCGGTATTCAGAATATTATCCAGGCTCCCGGCCTCAAGGTGGCTTACAAAAGTATCCTTGTCAACTTTATGTTTGAATCCGTTGATTATCTCAGCACCTTTATCGGCCTGCAACACATACCACATCTCGGATTTACCCGATCCAATCCCTGTTTTTTTAGCAAATTCATCATCCGGATGCACCTGCAACGAGAGCCAGTCGTTTGAGTTAATCAGTTTTATGAGCAATGGAAATTCTTCTCCATGTTTTTCATATACTTCAACACCCACCAATTCGTCCATAAATATCCTGACCAACTCATTCAACTCATTACCCGCCAACCATCCTTCGCTCACAACGGTTTGATAATTTTCTACCCCCGACATTATCCAGGCTTCGCCACAATTAGGTAAAGGAGAAAAGTCCAGCCCCAGGTGGGTTTTGATCATACTGCCACCCCAAATCTTCTCTTTGAATAGGGGATGAAATTTAAGGGGATAAAGTTGGTTCATTGCGCGATGTGCTTGATTCTTATGTTGCCGCTAAAGTAAGCTTTTTTGCGAAAAGGATTGTAATTTGAACATGCGACACCTTTGACACAAACGCAACAATCAAACCGAAAGCAAAGGCAAAAAGCCTGTCCCGAACTTGGTTCGGAAAGCCAAATTTTCCGAGCGTACGAAAAACATGTCGGATATTACTTATATATTTACCAAAAAATTACAATCATAAATAATGACAGGGGAATCATTAGATAACTTGTCCCGATCTTTCGGGATACAGCAAGACCAGTTGGAAAAACTGAAACAACTTTTTCCGGAAGCCATTACAGAGGGAAAGGTTGATTGGGAAAAACTTCAGGCAACGCTGGGAAAAGAAAACATTGAGTTTAAAAACGAACGCTATGTGTTGAATTGGGCGGGCAAGACGGACGCTTTTAAAATATTGCAGCAATCCACCACGGCAACATTGAAACCTGTTCCCGAAGAATCTTACCTCACCCCCGGCCCCTCTCCAAATGGAGAGGGGAGCGAGGTATCCGCAATGGAGGAATTTTTATCTTCTGATTGTGGGAACGTTTTTATTGAAGGCGAAAATCTCGAAGTGCTGAAAGTATTGCAGAAGGCGTATTACGGAAAAATAAAGTGCATCATCATTGACCCGCCTTACAACACAGGCAACGACAGTTTTATTTACCCCGATAGTTTTAAAGAAAGCAAAGAGGAATACCAAAAACGCATTGGCGAGAAAGACGAAGAAGGTTATTTGCTCAAAGAAGGTTTCTTCCGCAAAAATAGTAAGGATAGCGGGCATTACCACAGCAACTGGTTAAGTATGATGTATCCCCGTTTGTTCCTTGCAAAAAATCTTTTGCGTGAGGACGGAGTTATTTTTGTACACATTGACGATAACGAAGTTCACAACCTTCGGTTAATGATGAATGAAATTTTTGGAGAGGAAAATTTCTTTGCTCAAGTTATTGTAAGATCAAACAGCAGAGGGCAAACCTACAAGCAAATTGCAAAAACACACGAATACATTCTTGTTTACACAACAAATTTTGAGACGGATTTAAATGAATTGGGAAAAGATGAAAACAATAATGACCTGAATCTTAATGATGACATAGGAAATTATAATATAAGGGAGTTAAGAAATAGAAATCCAAAGTTTGGCAAACATAATAGACCAAATCTATTTTATCCTATTTATGCGAATCCGAAGGTATCAGACAAAGATGGATTTTCCCCAGTTAGTCTGGTAAAAAATGAAAATTATAATGCTGAAATATTGCCACTTAATTCAGAGAAGAAAGAAAGTTGTTGGCGTTGGGGACAAAAAAAATGTATTTCAAACATTAACCTAAATACGATTGAGAGTAATTTAGTAGCCAAGAAAAAAGGCGATGGTTCATATGGTGTTTATGAAAAATATAGGAAGACAACATACAAACCAAAATCGATTTGGGATGATAATAGTTTCTTAACTGAAACGGGAACAGTAGAATTAAGAGAATTAGGATTTGAAAATATTTTTGATTTTCCTAAGCCAGTCGCACTTGAAAAACAAATTTTAAACCTTTCAATTGAAGATGATGACATTGTTCTTGATTTCTTCGCTGGTAGTGGCACAACAGCTCAATCAGTATTAGAACTCAACAGAGAAGACGGCGGCAGCAGAAAATTTATTTTAGTGCAGTTGCCAGAAAAATGCGATGAAGAAAGCGAAGCATATAAAGCGGGGTACAAAACCATTGCGGATATTGCAAAAGAAAGAATACGCCGAGTGATTAAAAACCTCACCCCTAACCCCTCTCCAATTGGAGAGGGGAATAGTATTGAGAGCTTATTCAAAGGGGCTACTCCTACATTGTTTGAAAATGCACATCAATTAAGATTAATGGATAAAACTGAAGCAGAAGAAATTTTATGGCAAGCATTGAGGAACAGGAAAATTGAAAACTGTAAATTCAGACGACAGCATCCCATCGGACAATTTATTGCTGATTTTTACTGCCACGAAAAGAAATTGGTAATTGAAGTTGATGGTGGTTATCATAATAAACAAGAACAAAAGGAGTATGATGAAGCCAGAACACAGGTTATAAATGAATACGGTATAACAGTCATTCGTTTTACAAATGATGAGGTTTTAAATAATATTCAAACAGTATTAAATAAAATCAGACAAGCTTTAAAGACTGCCGCACTGGAAAATTCTCCCCTCTCCAATTGGAGAGGGGCCGGGGGTGAGGTAGGTTTCAAAGTCTTCAAACTCTCCTCTTCCAATTTCAAAATATGGAGAGGCAGTGAAATCACGGAAGATAATTTAGAAACTCAGTTGGACGCTTTTACTAATCCTGTGAGAGAAGGAAGCGAAAAAGAAAACATACTTTACGAGTTAATGCTTAAAGCGGGATATTTACTCACCGCTCCCCTCTCCATTTGGAGAGGGGCTGGGGGTGAGGTCTATTCGGTAAATGACGGGGAACTTATTATTGCCTTAGAAGAAATTAATAAAGAGCTGATTGCTACCATCATCTCAGCCAAACCAAAGAAAGTGATTACTTTGGATAAGCTCTTTGCAGGCTACGACCAACTGAAAACAAACACAGTGCTGCAAATGCGTGATGCAGATATTGATTTTAAAACGATATAATTTTAAAAAATGATTACATATATTAAAATAAATGGATTTAAGTCATTTCAAAATTTTGAAATGGAATTCACACCCCTTACTATTATTGCCGGTACAAATGCATCGGGTAAAAGCAATTTGTTTGACGCTTTGATGCTGCTTTCTCGATTAGCCGAAACAGATAAACTCCAAAATGCTTTCAAAGAACAAAGAGGCGAAATGATTGAGTTATTTACCCAATATGATGAAGATAATTATGCTTCTGAAATGGAGTTTGCAGTTGAAATGTTAGTGAATAAAAAAGTAAAAGATGCTTGGGGTGGTATAGCAGATTTAAAATATACTCGTTTGCGATATGAATTAAAAATTAAAAGATTTAAAAATGAATCGGGTATTGAAGATTTGGCTGTTGTTTTTGAACATTTAGAAAACTTAAAACACAATGATGACATATGGATTAAGCTAATTCAAAAAGACAAGCTTGATTATTGGCGACCTAAGATTCTTAAAGGCGGAAGGCGGGCAATTCCATATATTTTTACTGAAGAACGTAGTGGATTCCCTACTGTTGTTGTACCACAGGATGGGGTACAAGGAGGGAATAAAAGAAATTTTCCTTTAATAAATGCTTCAAAAACGGTATTAAGCAGTTTCGATTCGATTGATTTCAGGCATATTCTGGCTGCTAAGGAAGAAATGAAAAGCTGGAAATTTCTACAACTTAATCCTGAAGATTTAAGACAGCCAACTAGTAAAAAAACAGGGGAAGATACCATTAGTTCAAGTGGTCAAAATTTAGCTGCTGCACTCTATCGAATCCAACAACAAGACAATTACAATTTGATTGAAATATCCCGTAAACTAAATAGCTTTTTACCCAATTTCACTGAAGTCAGTGTTATTGATGATAAAGAAAATAAACAATACCTTATTTCGGTTAAAGGAGAGGATGGTAAAGAATTTACTTCAAGAGTATTATCGGAAGGAACGTTAAGATTATTGGCTTTATGTATTATAGAATATGATGAAAAGCATACAGGGTTGCTTTGCTTTGAAGAACCTGAAAATGGAATTCATCCCTTCCGAATCAAATCAATGGCCAGGATGCTCAAAGACTTAACTACTGATTTTATCAACACCGATATGCCATTACGCCAGGCAATTGTTAACACACATTCGCCTGTTTTAGTAAATGAAATGATACAGTGGAAAAATGATGAAAACGTTTCTGTTCATTTTTCACAAATGAGAACTCGAATTACAGAGGTAGAAGGAACGAAGATTAAAATGAACATAACAAAAATTACTCCGGTATTAAAGGATTTTCCACCGCAAACCACTATTGTATTTTCTGAACAAGATCGAAAACTTACAATTGCGACCATTAAAGAATATTTACAAACTGCTGATTTCGAAAACACTATTAAAACATTGGATTCAAAATGAGCAGGCAAATATTTGTAGGTCTGATGACCGAAGGAAATACTGATAACCGTTTTTTGGAAAGTATTGTTAAAAAAACTTTTGATGAAATCGGATTCGAGTGCAATGGAGATGTTGAAACCTATGTACGTTTTATATCAATTGATAAAACAGGATTAGGATTTGTTGAACAAGTTTTAGCCTCATCAAAAAAAGGAATAGAAGAATTTGGAATAATGATTTTGTGTATTCATTCAGATGCAGATAGCTATAATGATTTGAATACTTTCCAGAACAAAATTATTCCTGCAAAAAATGAAATTAATCAACAAGATGAAAATGAATATTGCAAAATCATAACCGCCATCGTTCCTGTGCAAATGTTAGAAGCATGGATGTTGGCTGATAAGGAATTATTGAAAATTGAAATCGGAACTAACAAAACAGATACTGAATTAGGCATAAACCGAAACCCTGAAAGAATATCTGACCCAAAAACATTGATTGAAGAAGCTATTCGAATCGCAAGAATTGCATTAACACAAAGAAGAAGAAAGGAACTAACTATTAATGAACTTTATTTACCTGTTGGTCAAAAAATAACAATAGAGAGACTGGATACTTTGCCCTCTTTTTTAAAATTCAAGGAGGCTATTCGCGATGCATATCGCAATTTAAACTATATGCAATGAAACTCCACTTCGATAGTAAGCAAGAATTTCAATTAGAGGCAGTAAAAGCCATCACTGATATTTTTGAAGGACAGCCATTGAACAGTGGTGATTTTGAATTTTCAATCAATCAGCCAGGTGCTTTGCTTACTGAAAACGGTTTCGGAAACAAATTGGCATTAACAGAAGAACAGATTTTAGAAAACGTAAAATCAATTCAGCAATGCAATGAACTTAAAGTTGATGATGCATTAAAATATATGAATGCACCACTCCCCTCTCCAAATGGAGAGGGGCTGGGGGTGAGGTCGTTTTCTGTTGAAATGGAAACCGGCACAGGAAAAACGTATGTCTATCTACGCACAATTTATGAATTGAATAAACGGTATGGGTTTAAAAAATTTGTAATTGTTGTCCCTTCGGTTGCCATACGAGAAGGGGTAATGAAAAACCTTGAAATAACTGAAGAACATTTTCAGAATCTTTATGACAAAGTTCCGGTAACTTCTAACGTTTATGACAGCAGGAAAGTTTCTAGCCTGAGAGGTTTCGCATCTTCCAATGCCATTCAGGTGTTAGTCATTAACATTGATTCATTTGCAAAAGATGAAAATATAATCAACAAACCAAACGATAAACTCACAGGGAAAAAACCAATTGAGTTTATTCAAAGCTGCAAGCCGATTGTGATTGTAGACGAACCTCAGAATAAGGAAACGGAAATCCGCAAGCGGGCAATTGCAAACTTAAGTCCACTTTGCACACTTCGCTATTCTGCAACTCATACAAACCTTTACAATTTAATGTATTCGCTCAATCCGGTAAAAGCGTATGATCTGGGTTTAGTGAAACAGATCGAGGTTGATTCTGTTGTGAGCGAAAATGATTTTAACAGTCCGTTCCTTCAATTAGAAAATATTACACGAACCGGAAATGCAATTAAAGCAAAAGTAAAAATTGATGTAGCAACAGAAGCTGGAATAAAAAGAAAATCGGTTACAGCAAGTGGGAAAAATCTTGATTTGTTTTTATTATCAAACAGAAATGAAAAATACGATGGACTGAAAATTTATGAGATTGATTTTGGCAATGAACAAATTGAACTCAGCAACGGAATTGTTTTAAAAAAAGGCGAAACCCAGGGTGGAATGAACGATGAAGTAATGCGTTTTATGATCAGTAAAACCGTTGAGGAACATCTGAAAAAAGAAAAGAATTACAAAGACAAAGGAATAAAAGTTCTTTCGCTTTTTTTTATTGACAAAGTAAAAAACTATCGTGAGTACGATACTAATGGAACACCGGTCAAAGGAAAGTTTGCTCAATGGTTTGAAGAAATTTATCAAAAAGAAATTTCCAAACCTATTTATGCCAAGCATCCTTCGGATAAGGGTTTAATTACTTATTCTGTTGACGATATTCATAACGGATATTTTTCGCAAGACAACAAAGGCAGAGTAAAAGATACTGGCGGAGAAACGCAGTTAGACGATGACACCTACAAGCTCATTATGCAGGAAAAAGAAAAGTTGCTTGATATGAATGTTCCGCTTCAATTCATATTCAGCCATTCTGCATTGCGCGAAGGGTGGGACAATCCCAATGTATTTCAGATTTGTACTTTGAATGAAACTAAATCGGAAATAAAAAAGCGACAAGAAATTGGCAGAGGACTACGCTTGTCCGTTAATCAGGACGGTCAACGAATTTTTGACCGCAACATAAACAAACTTACAGTTGTTGCAAATGAACGATATGAAGATTTTGCAAAAGCATTACAAAAAGAAATTCAGGAAGATTGCGGCGTTGATTTTTCAGGCAGAACGAAAAATAAGAATGACAAGAAAAAAGTGAATTACAGAAAAGGTTTTGAAGCGGACCCAAAGTTTTTACAGATTTGGGAGAAGATAAGATTTAAAACAAAATACAGTGTAGACTACAAAACGGATGAACTCATTACGCTTGCTTCAAATGCTGTGAGCAAAATGGATGAAACGAAAAAGCCGACAATCAGGTCTGTAACTTATCGAACAACTATAACAAACGAAGGTGTTGGTGGTACAGTAATTAGAGATGGTGGTGGAATAGAAGGTGAACCGCAATCTGATATTCCCGATATGCTTGCTTACATACAAAGCAAAACAGAATTAACGCGCAAAACAATCTTAGAAATACTGAAAAATTCAAAACGGTTAAAAGAATTAATCATCAATCCACAGTTGTTTATGGACAATGCAGTTTCCAAAATCAAAGAGGAATTGCATCAGTTAATGATTAGAGGGATTACGTATGAGAAAATCGGGGACAAGATTTATGAAATGACTTTGTTTGACGATAGCGATTTTGAAATTTACCTTGACAATTTTACGCATACTGTAAACGACAGTTCAAAAACAATTTATGAAAACTACATTCCGCTTGATAGTGGAGTGGAAAATCAGTTTGCGAGAGATTGCGAGAGTAGTGAGCAAATTGAATTTTATTTTAAACTTCCCTACTGGTTTGAAATCAAGACACCTATCGGGCAATACCGCCCCGACTGGGCAGTAGTTTTCAAAGGCGAAAAGAAAATTTACTTTGTTGCCGAAACAAAATCCACAGGGCAGGAATTGAGAAGAAGCGAGGAATTGAAAATTGATTGCGGGACAGCACACTTCAGGAATTTTGATGATGTCGTTTATAAACGAGTTTCATCGGTGAGGGATTTGAATAACTGAACCCAACCCAAAACAGAAAAAATCCGTCAGCTGACAGATGCACACCAGTACCTTACCCCATGCCCAAACCCAACAACAATTATAAACGCAAACCCTCCTGGCTGAAGATAAAACTTCCCAGTGGTGCGAATTACCGCAAGGTGAAACAAATCGTTGAGGGGTATGGCTTGCATACCATCTGCAGCAGTGGCAACTGCCCCAACCTGGGTGAATGCTGGGGTGCTGGCACCGCCACTTTCATGATCTTGGGTGAGATTTGTACGCGTTCGTGCCGCTTTTGTGCTACACAAACCGGCAAACCCCTTCCGGTAGATTACGATGAACCTCGGCGCCTTGCCCATTCGGTGAAGCTGATGAAGTTGAAGCACTGTGTGATCACTTCGGTTGACCGCGACGACCTTGAAGATGGAGGTGCAGGTGTCTGGGCCGAAACCATCCGGGCAATCCGGGACGAAAACCTAGCCACAACTATTGAAGTGCTGGTTCCCGACTTCAAAGGCAGGCAAGATCATTTACAACTTGTTCTGTCTCAAAAACCCGATATATGCGCACATAACCTCGAAACAGTACGACGGCTAACACCGCTGGTTCGTAGTGCTGCCAACTACGACCGTAGCCTGCAGGTGATACGATGGATTACCGAAAAAGGCCTCACCGCCAAATCGGGCATCATGGTGGGCCTGGGCGAAACCTTTGACGAGGTGATGGAAACCATGGACGACTTGCTAGCCGCCGGTTGCACCGTGATGACCATCGGTCAATACCTGCAGCCCAGCCTGCAGCATCTTCGGGTGGAGGAATACATCCATCCCGATGTTTTTACAGCATATCGCAATCAGGGGTTAATAAAAGGATTCCGTATTGTGGAGAGCAATCCACTTGTGCGATCATCGTATCACGCCGAAAAACATGTTTGAATGAACCAGTATCCCGCAAATAAACGTGTTGAATTTCAAGACCTTGGACTGATCGCTTACAAAGAAGCCTGGGATTACCAGGAAAAACTGTTTGGTGCAATTACAGAACTTAAGAAACAGATCGGTGCCGGAACGTCACAAGAACTTATAACACCAAACTATCTGCTCTTTTGCGAACACAACCATGTTTATACGCTAGGTAAAAGTGGTTCAGCACAGAACCTGCTTGTAGATAATCTGCAGCTAAAAGCCAAAGAAGCGGAGTTTTTTCGCATCAACCGTGGAGGCGATATTACTTACCACGGCCCAGGGCAAATTATTGGTTATCCGATTCTTAATCTCGAATATTTTGTAAATGGAATAAAAGAATATATTTTCAAGCTTGAAGAACCAATCATTCGCCTGCTATATGAATATGGCATTGTCGCTAACCGCCTTGAAGGAGCGACAGGCGTATGGCTAGATGTAGGTTCAGGCAGTGTTAGGAAGATCTGTGCCATTGGTGTGCGAACCAGCCGTTGGGTAAGTATGCATGGCTTTGCTTTAAATGTGAACACCCACCTGGACTATTTCAATTATATCAATCCCTGCGGGTTTACCGATAAAGCTGTAACTTCGATGCAGAAAGAGTTGGGCGTAGAACAGGATATTGATATTGTGAAAACGAAATTAAAAAAACATATTGCAGATATTTTTGGGATGGAACTGGTAAACGAAGTCCCCGTCTGAGCGCTTCAAGCGGTCTGACGGATAAATGACAAAATGGAGAACCATAAAATATTATTAAACCCTTTATGACCGAGACGAATAACAACGAAATAAAAACCATTTGCGTTTTTTGCGGCTCCAGCGCCGGTAGAGGCAAGGCCTATGCAAACCACGCCCGCAGGCTGGGGAAAGCCATTGCCGATACCGGTTGTTCCTTGGTGTATGGGGGCAGCAATATTGGCTTGATGCGAATCCTGGCCGATACTGTTATATCCCTAGGTGAAAAAGTTACAGGTGTAATGCCCAACGGATTAGCCAACAAAGAAATAGCTCATGAAGGCCTGCACGATTTTCACTTGGTTGATACCATGCATGAGCGCAAAGCCTTGATGGCCTCTATGTCGGATGCTTTCATCGCCATGCCGGGAGGGATTGGCACACTGGATGAGATTTTCGAAATCATGTCGTGGAATCAACTCGATATCATCAGTAAACCAGCAGCCCTGTATAACGTGGAGGGCTATTACGATCACTTGCTGAAATTCCTGGATCATACGGTAAATGAACATTTTGTGAGATATGAACACCGTAATAACCTTCTGGTTGATGATGACCCACAACGGCTCCTGAATCGAATTATGAACTTCGCACCTCACAGGCCTCCCAGCAAGTGGGTGGATGATCTTAAAATTGCTACCAATAATCTATTGTAACATGCTCATCATCGGAATAACCGGAACACTCGGTGCTGGCAAGGGCACCATCGTTGATTACCTGACTAAGGAGAAGGGTTTTACACACTTTTCCGTTCGGGCTTACCTGATCACCGAGATTGAAAAACAGGGCATGCCTGTGAACCGCGACAGCATGATGCTGGTAGCCAATGGCTTACGTACAAAGCATTCACCGTCATTCATCATTGACGAACTATATCAACGCGCTTTGGCATCGCAGAAGCATTGCATCATCGAAAGCATCCGCACACCTGGCGAAGTAGAATCATTAAATGAAAAAGGAAATTTTTATCTTTTTGCCGTGGATGCAGACCCTAAACTGCGTTATGAACGTATTTTTACAAGGAATTCCGAAACTGACCGTATTGATTACGAAACATTCCTTGAAAACGAACAGCGTGAGATGGATGCCAACGACCCCAACAAACAAAACCTGCGCAAGTGCATCGAGATGGCTGATTTTGTGTTTAACAACAACGGTAGCATCAAAACCCTGCAACAGCAGGTTGAAACGACCCTGGAACTAATTCTTAAACAAACTGTATGAGTACCGAAAAATACATCCGCCCCACCTGGGACGAATACTTTATGGAAGTGGCCAACACCATTGCTAAACGCGCCACCTGCGACCGTGGCCGTAGCGGCTGTGTGATAGCCCGTAACAAGCAAATTCTTGTTACCGGTTATGTGGGATCGCCCATCGGCCTCCCTCATTGCGACGATGTTGGACATTTGTTCAAAGTTGTCACCCATGAAGATGGCAAGGTAACTCAGCATTGCGTTCGCACCGTCCATGCCGAGCAGAATGCCATTTGCCAGGCTGCACGCCTTGGTATTGCTTTGGAAGGTGCTACGCTGTATTGCCGTATGACTCCCTGCCGCACCTGCACCATGCTCATCATTAATTGTGGAATCAAACGCGTAGTTTGCGAATACCGCTACCATTCCTCCTCCGAATCGGAAGAAATGTTTGCCCAGGCACGCATACAGCTGGATTATGTGAATGATGAGGTGCTTGAATACGAAAGACAATAGGCAGCTATTGCAGGCATGATGTCAATAAAACAAAATCCTCTACACTCAACTGCTCAGCCCGATTATCCATAAACGGTAAGCCATCAGAATTACCGGTAGCGATTAGTGAGGACAATGCATTTCTTAATTTTTTCCTACGCTGGTTGAAAGCTGTTTTAACGATGGTTTTGAACAAAACCTCATTGCAGTTGAGCGACTGCTGGTGGTTTCGCTTTAACCTGATGACTGCCGATTTTACGTTGGGTGGAGGTGTGAAAACGTTCTCACTAACCGTAAAAAGATATTCAATATCATACCAAGCCTGAAGTAGCACACTCATGATGCCATACGTTTTACTGCCCGGCGGGGCAGCGATCCTTTCAGCCACTTCTTTTTGAACCATGCCAACTACTTCAGGAATCATGTGTCTGTTTTCTAACACCTTGAATAAGATTTGGCTCGAAATGTTGTAGGGGAAATTACCGATGATTGAAAATGGTTGCTCAAAAATTTCTTTCAGATCGGTTCTTAAAAAATCCCCTTCGATCAAATTGTCCCGGAGTTCCGGGAAATGGATGCGGAGATAAGCTACTGACTCTTTGTCAATCTCTATTGCCTTGAGATTGATATTTTTGTTCTCGAGAAGAAATTGAGTCAGCACGCCGGTTCCCGGGCCGATTTCAAGTACATTGCCTGATGTACCAACCAAACTGCCGGCAATCTTCTGCGCAAGGTTCGGGTCGTGCAGAAAATGCTGCCCCAAATGTTTCTTAGGCTTTACCCAAATCATAACCGATCTTTTTAATACGTGTTGAATCTTTACCCCTGCAAAACCTGATAAAACTCAGGTAACAAGGATGTTTTAATTAGAGTCTGTCTGTAATGTAATACAAAAAACTATTCAGAGCGTCATTGCGAGGCACGAAGCAATCTATTTCACAGAATATCAGTAGATTGCTTTCCCGCACCTGCGGGATTCCTCCTCGCAAAGACGAATAATACAAACATTACGGACAGATCTAATTAGTGTCGGTCTGTAAAGTGTATTGTTTTTGATTTCTGAACAAGGATTAACGATTTATGATTTAAGAAGTGGTTGAAAATCAGTAATCTAAAATCGTTAATCCTTGTTCTTAAATATTGTATTTCCAAAATCACCAACATTACGGACATACAATTAATTAAATAGGATCTCCTCTCATCTGTCGGAATCGTTCCCGCGCAGGGGCAGCATACAAGCTGCCAGGATGTTGAAGCAATAACTCCTTAAAATAGCTCATGGCCTTTTCATGGTCATTCAGGTAGTGCTGATACACTTCGCCCAAACGAAACATGGCTTTGTCGGCAAGCAGGTCGTAGGCAAAGTCATCTACAATTTTCTGTAAAAACACTACCGCGTCGTTATATTTCGCTTTCCTGACGCAGATTTCTGCTTTCTTCATCAATACATCATCATGTATCGAGTGATAAGGAAAAAGAGCGAGAATAGAATCCAATGTATTCATGGCTAAGTCATCGCGGTTTCTGAAACTGTTCAATTCGGCGCGTGCGTAATACGAAAGGGCAGTATAAGTACTGTCCTGATCCATGTTGTCTTTGATGAGCAACGAAAGGGCCATGGCATCGTTAGCGATGAGTTTCGAAGTGGCTGCCTTGAGCACATCGAGCTGGGCCCGCGCCCATTCAAACTCTTCGATGAAAAACGATAAACGTGCATTACGGAATTTGGCTTCATGCCCGATGGGTTCGTTCGGAAAGGTTTTCTCAGCTTGCGAATACAATAAAGTAGATTCCCACACATCTCCTGAATAAAGAAGGATATCGGCCAGCTCAAGCTTACACTCGGCCTGATCGCGTTGGCTGATGCCTGGTAGGATCAGTGCTGCGTTGAGGATGGCGATGGCATTTTCGGTTTCATAGAGCATGAAAGCTTGCAGGTGTGCCAGGTTTCGCATCAACTGAATGGTCAGCCTGCTTCGGCCCAAGTCGTTAAGGGCTTCTTTGTATTTCGTTTCCAACGCCTTCAATTCTACCATATCTGCAGGAATCCTGGATGTAAGAAGCAGGTATTCAGCATTTAATATATCAACACGGCTGATGAGATAGTAAAAACTCCCTTCGCCTTTTTCGATCAGGTATTTGTGCGCTTTGATGGCTGTTTCGTATTGCTGGTTGGCCATACTGAGCTGAGCAATGCCGTGAACCCTGTTGCCATTTTCGCCCAGACGCCGATCGAGGGCCATGGCCTGGATGAGGGCCAATTCAAAATCCTGCTTCTGCACCGAGAACCACAACATTAATTCAGAAAAGACAAGTAAATCAGGCGATTGCCTAATCCGGCGAAGAATGGCAGTGCGCAACATGTCGGCTTTCTTTCCACCTGTGTCATTCATCAGCGAATATTGCAGACGGGCCTGTATTATATTCAGGTTACTGACATCCACT